>JANQKA010000350.1 GCA_028281405.1 Hasllibacter sp.
CTCTGGAACACCATGGCGATGTTTCGCCGGGACGGATGCACCTCGTTCATGCGCCGCCCCTTGATCCGGATCTCGCCGCTCGTGATCTCCTCGAGCCCCGCGATCATGTTCAGAAGCGTGGACTTCCCGCAGCCCGATGGTCCGACCAGCACCAGGAACTCGCCCTCCTCCACGGAGAGGTCGATCCGGTGCAGCACCTCCAGCTGACCGTAGGACTTGGTCGCGTTGTCGATGTCCAGAAAACCCATGGGTCAGCCTTTCACGGAACCCGCCATGAGGCCGCGCACGAAGTAGCGGCCTGCGACGATGTAAACGAGGAGCGTGGGCGTGGCGGCGAGGATCGCGCCGGCGAAGTGCACGTTGTACTCCTTCACGCCGGTGGAGGATTGCACCAGATTGTTCAGCGCCACGGTCATCGGCGCCCCGCCGCCCGAGGCGAAGGACGCGCCGAATAGGAAATCGTTCCAGATGTTGGTGAATTGCCAAATCACCGAGACCACGGCGATGGGGCCGGACGACGGCAGAAGGATGCGCCAGAAAATGCGGAAGAAGCCCGCGCCGTCGATTTGAGCCGCCCTGATCAATTCCGTCGGAAACACCGCGTAGTAATTGCGGAAATAAAGCGTGGTGAAGCCCAGGCCGTAGACCACGTGGACGAGGACGAGGCCCGCGGTCGTCCCGGACAATCCTAGGGTTCCGAGAACCGCGGCCATTGGAATCAGGACGATCTGAAAAGGAATGAAGCAGGCGAACAGCATCAGCCCGAACAGGATCGTGTCGCCTCGGAACCGCCACTTGGTGAGCACGTAGCCGTTGAGCGCGCCGAGAACCGTCGAAATCGCCACGGCGGGAACGACCATGGAGATCGAATTCCAGAAATAGGGACGCAGCCCGGTGGGCTGGACCCCGACCTGCGCCGTGCTCCAGGCCTTGATCCAGGGCTCCAGCGTCCAGACTTGGGGCAGTGACATCATGCCGCCGCCGGTGATCTCCGCGAGCGGCTTCACCGAGTTCACCCCCATCACGTAGAGGGGCAGCAGGTAGAAAAGCGCGAACAGCGTCAGCGCCAGATAAATGAAGGCGCGCGCCGCCCGGGAGCTGCGGATGGCGGTGTCCTGGCCCCGAGTCATTTCCGCTCCCTGAGTTCGGAATACAGATAGGGGACCATGATCGCGGCGATGGTCATGAGCATGATCACCGCGGAGGCCGCGCCGATGCCCATCTGATTCCGGCTGAACGTGTAGGAATACATGAAGGTCGCCGGGAGTTCGGTCGCCCGGCCCGGCCCGCCGCCGGTCATGGCGATCACCAGATCGAAGGTCTTGATCGCCAGATGGGCCAGGATCACGAAGGCCGAAAGGAAGGCGGGCCGCAGCTGGGGCAGGATGATCCGCCGGTAGAGGTTCCAATTCGAGGCACCGTCCATTTGGGCCGCCTTGAGGATCTCGTTGTCGATGCCGCGGAGCCCGGCGAGGAACATCGCCATCACGAAGCCCGAGGTTTGCCAGACCGCCGCGAGAACGACCGTGTAGATCGCGAAATCCCGGTTTTTGATCCAATCGAAGTCGAAGCTTTCCCATCCCCATCCCCTGACGATGTGCTCGAGGCCGATTCCCGGATCGAGGAACCATTTCCACGCGGTTCCGGTGACGATGAAGCTGAGCGCCATCGGATAAAGGTAGAGCGGGCGCAGAACGCCCTCGCCGCGGATTTTCTGATCGAGGAAGATCGCCAGCATGAGCCCGAGGGCGGTGCAGATGACGATGTAGAGGCCCGCGAACACGCCCATGTTGGCGAGCGCGACCTCCCAGTGCGAGAGGCGGAAAAGCTTCTCGTAATTGGCGAATCCGATGAGGTCGTAGGTCGGTTGTCCGGCCTTGTCGACGAACGGCAGGATCCGGCTGTCTGTGAACGAAACGTAGACCGTGAACAGGATGAATCCGTAGACGAACACGAAAATCAACGCCAGCGACGGAGACAGGACGAGCCTGGGCAGCCAGGCGCGCAGCCGCGTTTCGATGTTCGCCATTGGGGTCATGCCGCGGGATCCGGTTCGTCGGGAGCGGCCCGCGCGGGGCCGCTCCCGTGGTTTCACTTGGCGATGGAGACCGCCTCGGCCAGTTCCTCGGCCGCGGTCGCGCTGTCGTACTCGCCGTTGAAGTGG
>JANQKA010000413.1 GCA_028281405.1 Hasllibacter sp.
GCCGGCCAGGAGATTTCCCGGTGATTCCGACCTCGACATGGAAATCGGAGCGCGATGCCCCGCGCGATTCCCAACGCTTCCATCCCGCGAAATCGATGGTGAGCCGGCGTTTTGATGAAATCGCCGGCGCAAGCCGCGTGAAGATCAAAGCGAAACGTTGATGTGCGCGGACCACCATCGTCAACCGATGTGGTGTTCACATCCAGGTCGCTGGCGCTCCATGGTCTTGAACCACCGCCGATGACGGGGCGGGGACGAGACGAATTTCCATTCAACTTTTGAGATCGCGCGCCCCCGGGGGTGACACGCCCCCTAATTCACTCGCATTCGCAGCCGGACAATGTCCTCTCATTGGCCTCGGCCCGGGCGGGCGAAAGGGCGACGGTGTCGTCCCCCCGCCCGACCATATCGAACGCGATCCCGATGGCGACAATCCGTTCCCCGTCAACGCGAAGCTCCGGTGCGCGGCGGGAACGCACAAGGTGACCCGAGGCGACGGAAACCACTTGGCCTTCGATTGAACCCCGGAGTGCGCGAGACACTTGGCCGGACGACCACCACGGTTACCGCGGCGAGGGAGCGGTCACTCGTCGGGCCCTCCGAATCAACTCCTTCGGCCGACCACCACGTCTCCCGCTGAGCGGGAGAGGTTCCGTACAAGCTCGGGATGATCGCCGCCGAAGGGTTCCGCCGGAAGCTGTCGCCCCACACGCCGCACGCGCATGCATGGCTCCCGCGCGACAGCGACGGGTGCGTGGCCTATAGGGACGCGCTTCAGCTGATCCTACGGTGGACCCGGCGCAACCATTAGGCCTCCACGACCAGCTTCGGAGCGATCCGGGACGGAGATCGTCCACCGGCGGTGGAACGGGAACGACTTCGCGGTCCGCGACGGCGACACCTTCCCGCGCGGCGAGGGTGCCCCCTGTCCACACGGGCTCCCGCCCGACACCGACGGCATCCGGATCATCCCTATGACCATGGGGGATCCGATCCTGTTCGTGCGTGGTGAGCGGAACGACCAATATCTCGGGTTCGCGGCCCACTGGCCGATCGCGACAGGCCCGGACTCAACACAGAGGGAACAACGCCCACGGGAAGGGCGAAGAGAATTCCGCGGAGGAGACCCGCGGGATCGACGCCCGATTCCGGTGCGGGAAAATCGACGTTTCCGAGCTTCCCTCGGCCCACAAGAACGCAGGCGAGGTCCAGGACGAGATGGCCGAATTCGGGCTGGCCGAAGTCATCGACCGGATCAAGCCCCACGTGGCGGCGATGGCCGGGGATTGAGAGGCGGATGCTCCGTTGCGGAAGAAACGTGGAGGCTGGAACCCGTTGACATCCGGACCGAGGCGGGAATCGTCCGCTTGGCGCAAGCCATGCGGTCCCACGGCGCGTCAATCGAGGAGGCGTCGAACGACATCCCCGCCGGCGCGCCCAATCGCTCAAGGGAACGGTGGCTCTTCGCCACCGCCTGGGCCTGATGCGGCAACGGGGAAGCCGACCCGGACGGCGTCATGAAATCCCACCTCCGGTTTCGTACCCAAGGGAAGGCGTTCAGCGGCGGCGATGTTCAATTTCAGCTCCCGCGCGACCGCTCGGCGAACCCGCGTCATCCCGCCACTCCCGCGGACTCCGCGCCTTCGCTCCGGTCAATGTGGCGACCGACACGACCCTTGCGTTGGCCAGGCGATGCAAGTAAAAAAGTTCCACGATCCCACCCGCGGGATCCTGTGGCTGCAACTGGCGCGGGGGAAAGGAGATACACGGATGAAGATGCAGACGATGTTTTTCGGGCTTCTGATCGCGATGATCGT
>JANQKA010000470.1 GCA_028281405.1 Hasllibacter sp.
GACGGGCAGGCTTCCGCGACGTCGATTCGGAGCCACCTCCCGAACATCACCCGCGGGTGCCCGGATCAACGGAGCGTGCCCCTCGGCCGCGCAGCCGAACCACGCGGGCCGGAATACCCGATGTCCCCCGCGCGGCGGCCCGAAGTATTCACGGAAGGGCCGATCCACCACCGGAAGGGTGCTCGGGGCATCCGGTTCCAGAGGCGCCATCAGGATTCCCGGGATCCGCCCGCCCCCCCCCGCGGCGGAAGTTCCGGCCGGAGCCATCCGCCCGGCCGAAATTACGTATCCGCTTGCATCCGGCGCGCGGTTCCCTAAATGCGGAGCGATGAAATAGGGAGAACCGTCAATGACCATCATCACACGCGTCGCCGCCGCCGCGCTCGCGGCCACCATCGCCACCGAGGCCGTGGCCGTCGAATGGAACGTGTCCCTTTGGGGCAAACGCCGCGCCTTCACGGAACATGTGGAGAGAATCGCGGAGCTCGTCTCGGAGAAGACCGACGGCGAGTTCACGATGAACATCTCCTACGGCGGCCTGTCCAAAAACCGCGAGAACCTCGACGGCATCTCGATCGGAGCCTTCGAGATGGCCCAGTTCTGCGCGGGCTACCATCCGGACAAGAACCGTCTGATCACGGTGCTCGAACTGCCGTTCCTCGGCGTGTCGAACCTCGAGGAGGAAGTCGCCGTCTCCAGCGCCGTCTACGCGCACCCCGCCGTGGCGAAGGAGATGGCCCAATGGAACGCCAAGCTTCTGATGACCTCTCCAATGCCGCAGTACAACGTCGTGGGCACCGGCGAACCGCGCGACACGCTCTCCGAGATGAAGGGACTGCGCGTCCGCGCCACCGGCGGACTCGGCAAGGCGTTCGAAACGGTCGGAGCCACGCCGACCTCGGTGACCGCCACGGAAGCCTACCAGGCCATGGCCTCCGGCGTCGTCGACATGGTGGCCTTCGCCCAACACGCCCATCTGTCCTTCGGCACGATCAATCAGGCGGATTGGTGGACATCCAACCTCAATCCCGGCACCGTGAACTGCCCGGTCGTGGTCAACATCGACGCCTACGAGGGCCTTTCCCGCAAGCATCGCGCCGCGCTCGACGGTTCCGTTTCGGAGGCGTTGGAACACTATCTGGACAACTACGGCGATCTCCTCAACCGCTGGGACAGCGTGCTCGGGGAGAAAGGTGTCCGGAAGGTGGAGATCGCGCAGTCCGAACTCGACGCCTTCAAGACCGCCGCGGGCACTCCGCTCCACGAAGCTTGGATATCCGAGATGGAAGCCCAGGGGCTTCCGGGCCGGGAACTCTACGATCTCGTGGGGGCCACCCTCGACAAGGCGCGCATGTCCAACTGACCGCGCCCGCCCGGGCCGCCGGGAAACCGGCGGCCCTTCCGCGTTCCGTAGGAGGACGGGCATGGCCGCCGAAGCCAACGTGTTGAGCGATTCGAGCCTGCTCAGCCGGCTCGACCGCGCGCTGCTGCCGATCGAACGCGTCACGGCGATGATATCCGGAATCGCCGCACTCTCGCTGATATTCCTCGCCGCCTATTCGGTGGGCGGCCGCTATCTGTTCGACTCGCCGCTCAAGGGCTACGTCGACCTCATCGAATGGCTCATGCCGTTGATCGCGATCATGGGCGTTTCGTATGTTCAGCGCGGAGGCGGTCACGTCCGGATGGATATTCTGATTGGAGCGTTGAAGGGACGCCTTCTCTGGGCCTTGGAACTGTTGGCGACGGTGTTGATCCTCGCGCTGATGATCGGGCTGGTCTGGGGAGCGTGGGCTCACGTCGAGCGCTCTTTCGATTTCGCGCTCGCTTTCTGGAGCCGCGATTCCACCATGGACATATCGATCCCCCTCTGGCCGTCGAAGATCGTCGTTCCCATCGCGTTCTCCGTTCTCTGCCTGCGGTTGATTCTGCAGATTTGGGGATATTCCCGCGCCCTACTGCTCGGGCTCGAGCATCCCGCCGCCGTGCCGCTCGTCCAATCCGTCGAGGAGCACGCTCTCGAAGAGGCCTCCCGCATGGACGGGTCCGGGCCGTGAACCCCCTCGACATCGGGATTTGGGTCACCGCGGCCATGCTGCTCCTGGTGGCGCTGGGCCTTCGCGTGGCCTTCGCGGCGGCCGCGGCGGGCTTCGGCGGCCTCTTCTGGCTGCGCTGGAATCAACACGACTACGATCCGGAGCGGTTCTGGAACGCGCTCGAGGTCAGCGTGAAGATCGCGGGACAGATTCCGCATTCCAAGGTGTCGGCCCACGCGCTTTCGCTGATTCCCACGTTCATCCTGATCGGCTACCTCGCCTATCACGCCAAGCTGACCACGGCGCTGTTCGACGCCGCGAAAAAATGGATCGCCTGGGTGCCGGGCGGGCTCGCGGTGTCCACCGTGTTCGCGACCGCGGGATTCGCCGCCGTTTCCGGCGCGTCGGTCGCGACCGCCGCGGTTTTCTCCCGGATCGCCATCCCGGAAATGTTGAAGATCGGCTACAACAAGCGGTTCGCCGCGGGCGTCGTGGCCGCGGGCGGCACCCTCGCCTCCCTGATTCCGCCCTCCGCGATCCTCGTGATCTACGCGATCATCGTGGAGCGGGATGTCGGCAAATTGCTGCTCGCGGGCTTTGTTCCGGGCATATTTTCAGCGGTGATCTACGCGGCGCTGATCATCGGCATCGCCTTGGTGTTCAAATCCGTCGGCCCGCCGGTCGGCGGCTTCGGCTGGCGCGACCGACTGCTGTCCTCGCTGCCGGCCCTCCCGATCATCCTCGTCGTCCTGATCATCATACTCTTCGTCTACAACCCGTTCGGAGACGCCCTCGGCACCCCGACCGAGGGAGGGGCGATCGGGGCTTTCATCGTCCTTCTCATGGCGCTGGCGCGCGGCATGCGGTGGCCCCAACTCAAGAACGCGCTATTGGAAACGGCGAAATTGACGGTGATGATCTTCACGATCATCTGGGGGGTGCTGATCTATGTGCGATTTCTGGGCTTCGCGGATCTGCCCGGAGCGTTTTCCGATTGGATCACCTCGCTCGACACGTCGCCGACCCTCATCCTCGTCTGCATTCTTCTGGGCTACGCCGTGCTGGGCATGTTCATGGACGCCATCGGGATGCTCCTGCTGACGCTTCCGGTGGTTTACCCGGCCGTCATGGCTTTGAACGGCGGCGAGTTCGTGACGGCGGAGGAATCCGTATTCGGAATGTCGGGAACGATGTGCGCGATCTGGTTCGGCATCCTCGTGGTCAAGATGGCCGAGCTCTGTTTGATCACGCCACCGATCGGCTTGAATTGTTTCGTCGTAGCGGGCACCCGAAACGACCTGTCGGTGCAGGACGTGTTCCGGGGCGTGACGCCCTTCTTCGTCGCCGACGCGGCGACCATAGCGTTGCTGATCACCTTCCCGTGGATCGTGCTCTGGCTGCCGAGCCTCGCTTGACCCAACGCCAGGGTCGACCAAGACGTCACGGAGGGACTCCCTTTCAATGAGGCGCGACCAGTGCGGCTAAGGAGCGAGGGCGCGTTGAATCCCCGCCCGGGCGTGTCTGGAATGTGAAATCGCGGCGGCGCGATAACGCAATGATTTCCCAAGCCACTCTCGCGGCCCGGCGGAAGCGAAACCCGAATCCGAATGCTTCGGAAAACAAGGTCGAGGGAAGCTCGCCGATCCGCCATGACGAATTGCCCGCCCCGCGCGAATTTTGAGAATCCCCCGCCGGGAAGGTTGTTCGACGCGGAGGCCCGCTCCTGAGGAGCGAGGTTTTCGGCGCGACAACGCGGCGCGGGCAACCCGTCCGGCCCGCCGATTGGATTCCGGATATTCCATCGGCGAATATTGATCCGTGTAAATGTTGGCCCGCGCCGGAAACGGGCGGATTTTCCATTTCGCCGCGATAGTCGGGAAATCCGTCCATCCCCTACTCTATCCCAAGCCCAGTCCGGCAATTCGTCCGTTAAGCCGAATTTCGGAATTCAGCCGCCATTCCGGGTTCAATCCCCGTCCCTCAATGCGCGGCGCATGATTTTGCCGGTGGCGGTGGTCGGCAGGCGGTCCGCGAACACCACCCGGCGAGGGGCGACATGGGGAGAGACGCGCTCCCGCACCAGTTCGATCAGTTCACCGGCCAACCCATCCTTGGATGCTCCGTCCTTCAAGACCACATGGGCCACCACGATTTCCGTCCGCACCGGATCCGGCTCGCCGACCACGGCGGCCATCAAGACATCGGCGTGGGATGTCAGGCAGTTTTCGATCTCGGTCGGGCCGATCCGGTAACCCGCGGAGGTTATCACATCGTCGCCGCGGCCCGCGAAAGTGATGAATCCGTCGCCGTCCATCACGCCGAGATCGCCCGTCAGCATCCAGTCCCCGCGGAATTTTTCCGCCGTCGCGCCGGGCCGCCCCCAGTATTCCAGGAACATCACGGGATCCCCGCGCTTCACCGCGATTTCGCCGAGTTCGCCCTTCACAGGACGGCCGTCGCCGTCCACCACGGCCACCACGTGCCCCGGCAGGGCCCGGCCCATCGCGCCCTCCGGCGTCGGTTCCAGCCACCTGTTGGTGCCCACGACCAGATTGCATTCCGTTTGACCGTAGATTTCCTCGATTCCGCATCCGAGTTCCAGTCGGGCCCAATCCAGCAGTCCCGCGCCCAAGGACTCTCCCCCGGAGATCACGGAACGCGGCCTCACGCCTTCGGGCACCGGCACGTTACGCATCAACCGCAGCGCGGTGGGCGGAAGGAACAACCGCGTCACCCCCTCCTCGGCGATGAGGCGATAGGCCGCCTCCGCTTCGAACTTGCGCATGCGGTGGGACACCAGAGGCACGCCGTAGTGCAAAGCCGGCATGGCAAGATCCATCAAGGCTCCGATCCACGCCCAATCCGCCGGAGTCCAGGCGACATCGCCCGGAGAAGGATATCCGCTTTGGCAGACCTCGAGGCATGGCATATGCCCGATCAGGAATCTTTGCGCGTGCAGGACTCCCTTCGGATCCCCGGTTGTGCCGGAGGTGTAGATCAGCACGGCCGGATCCCCGGCCGGCGTATCCTCCCGCAAAGGAGCGTCGGGGGCCGTCGCGATCAATTCGTCGAACGTCGTTCCGCTCCATCCGCTCCCCGTCGAGACCAGGGTGATTCCCGGCAGGTTTTCGGCCACGGCCCGCAGCCTCTCCATGCCGTCCTCCTCCGCTATCGCCACGACGGAACCGGAATCCCGCAGCCGGTAGTCCAGCGCGTCCGATCCGAACAGGGTGAAGAGCGGCAACGCCACCGCCCCGAGGCGTTGGATCGCCATATGCGCCACCATCGCTTCCGGCGACTGGCTGAGATAGAGGGCCACCCTGTCTCCCGCGCCAACCCCGATCCGCCGCAGGCCGTGAGCCAAGGCCGTGGATTTGCCGCGCAATTCGCCGTAGGTCATTTCGCGCCGGGAGCCGTCCTCTCCGCGGTGGATCAGGGCCACCCTCTCCGGATAGGACTCGGCCCAACGATCACAGCAACTCTCGGCGATATTGAATCTTTCCGGACGCGGCCAAACGAAGTCCCGCCGCGCGGCCTCGAAATCGGCGGCGTCATCGAGCCTCGGCAGAAGTCGGGGATCAAACCGCATGGATCGCCGAATCCCCGAACGTGGCAGCCGATCCGCCAATGCCTGACAAGATCCCAAATCCCGCTGAGCCGGAAGGCGTCACCGCCCGCGCTCCCCGAAGCCGCGTCAAGGCGGACGCCTTTGCCGGATCGTGGTGTTTCCATCCAATCCCCAAGACCACGGAAATTGGCGCGCGCCCTTCGGCCAACACGGCGTGATCATTTCCGACCCGACCGCCCCCGCCGGCAACGTCCGCTTCCCCGTTCGGGCCGTCCGGCGGAGGGACGGTGGCCCCCACCGGGTTTCCCCATGGGCATGAAACCGCGACATACCCCCCGGCCCGCGCGGAGTTGGCGGGATTGTCGAACCCGACGCCCCGATAAACGCCCGTCCCGGCGGTGAACTTCTTGATTCGGGCGCGGCGGAGAACGCGATTAAAGGCCGACGGGCCATCCCCGCCGGAGCGGCCGCGCAATCGCGCCGACCGCGCGCCAATCCGAGCGCCTGTCACCGGATCCTCCGCGAATACCGTTCGGGAGGCCGGGAGGGATTCAAAAGCCGACATTCCCGGGCAAAACGCCGCCATGCCCGACCTCGGCGACGCCCCGGGACAGCGGCGGCCTCCAAATCAGTGCGCCCCGCGGGCGATTCTCTTGACCGGGCGATCACGGTAAAGCAGCGATTGCGTGTCGTGGAACAAATGAACCTTGGCGGGATCCACCCCGAGGCCGACCTCGCGTTTTTTCATCCCGGCGTGCACGCCCGGCAATTTCGCGATCACCGGATCCCCCGCCCCGTCCGCTTCGAAGTACAAAAGCGTCACCTCGCCCAAAGCCTCGGTGATGTTCACCACGCCCTTGTAACAGTGATCACCCTCCGCCATCCGGAAATCCTCCGGACGCACGCCCACGTTGACGGTTTCGCCGGCGTCTTCGGCTTTGGTGGGCACCATCGACACGGCCACGCCTCCGCCGTCGAGATTCACCACTGTCCGTTCGCCGGTCTCCGCGACCCTGCCGGGCAGAAGATTCATCGCGGGGGAACCGATGAACTGCGCGACGAATTCGTTCTCGGGACGCTCATACAACTCCAGCGGCGTGCCGACCTGCGCGATGCCACCCCCCGCCAGCACCACGATGCGGGACGCGAGCGTCATCGCCTCCACCTGATCGTGCGTCACATAGATCATCGTGGAGTCCGGCATGGACTCCTTGAGCTGGGCGATTTCGATCCGGGTCGCCACCCGCAGGGCCGCGTCGAGGTTCGACAGCGGTTCGTCGAACAGATAGACTTTTGGATCGCGAACGATGGACCGCCCGATCGCCACGCGCTGACGCTGGCCGCCGGAAAGCGCCTTGGGCAGGCGGTCCAGCAGATTGTGAAGCTGAAGGGTTCTCGCCGCCTTCTCCACCCGCGATTCGATCTCGGCCGGCGGCATCTTCGCGATTTTGAGCGCGAAGGCCATGTTCTCGCGCACGGTCATGTGCGGATACAGCGCGTAGGACTGGAAAACCATGGCGATACCGCGCTCGGACGGAGGCATGTCGTTCACCCTGACGCCATCGATCTCCAGATCGCCGCCGGTGATGCGCTCCAATCCGGCGATCATCCTCAGCAGCGTGGATTTCCCGCAGCCCGACGGGCCGACGAACACGATCAGTTCGCCCTTTTGAATATCCAGATCGATATTCCCGAGGACATGGACCTCGCCGTAGCTCTTGGCGACGTCGCGAAGCTTGAGATCGGCCATCGTTTCCTCCCCGTCCGCTAGCGCGGCTTTCCGATCATGTTGAAACAGGCCTGCCACGGCCCGAGGCGCAGGATTCCGTTTTCAACGGCCGCTCCGCCGTTCAATTCCCGCCCGATCGGAACCCATTCCCCGGGCGGCGTCCGGACCTGGCACGGCCGATCCGAAAGATTGAAGGCGCACAGAATTCGCCCGTCCCCCTCCCCGCGCGTGAACCACAGCGCGTCGCCCTCCGATTCCACGGCGGACTGCGCGCCCGCGCGCAGGGCCGCGTGACTTCCGCGGAATCGTATGACCCGCCGGTAGTGGTGGAGAAGCGCCTCGGGATCCTCCTCCTGCGCGTCGACCGCCAAGGCTTGATGCGGATCGGGAACGGGCAGCCAGGGCCGCGCGTCCGAAAACCCCGCGTTCGGCGCGTCCATCGCCCACGGCATCGGGGTCCGGCAGCCGTCCCGTCCCTTGAACTCCGGCCAGAATTCGATGCCGTAGGGATCCTTGAGATCCTCGTACGCCAATTCCGCCTCCGGCAGGCCGAGTTCCTCGCCCTGATAAAGGCAAACCGAGCCCCGCAGCGACATGAGGAGCGTCAGATAGGAGCGTTGCGCGGCCGGGCTCAGGGACCACCGCGTGGCGTGGCGGACGACGTCGTGGTTGGAGTAGGCCCAGCAGGCCCAGCCTTCCGACGCGACCCGGTCGAACCGCTCGAAGGCGCGCTTGACCTTTTCGGCGGGCAGGCCGTCGCCCGACAGGAATTCGAAACTGTAGCACATCTGCATGCGGCCGTTTCCGCGGGTGTACTCGCCGATCAGTTCGAATCCGCGCTGCGCGTCGCCCACCTCCCCGACCATGGCCGCGCCATATTCGTCCAGCAGCGCCCTGAATTCCGACAGGAATTCCAGATTCTCAGGCTGATTCTTGGAACGGACGTGATCCTGGTGGTTGTAGGGATTGACCGCCGGCGCGATGGACGCGTCCCGGCTCTCCGGCGGAAGAGCCGGATTGTCCCGCAATTCCTTGTCGGCGAAATAGAAATTAACCGTGTCGAGGCGGAACCCGTCGACCCCGCGGTCGAGCCAGAATCTCGCAACCCCCAGAAGGGCCTCCCGGACCTCCGGATTCCAGAAATTCAGGTCCGGCTGCGACGCGAGGAAATTGTGCAGGTAGTATTGGCGCCGGCGCGCGTCCCATTGCCAGGCGGGTCCGCCGAACACCGAAAGCCAATTGTTCGGCGGCGTGCCGTCCGGCTTCGGGTCGGCCCAGACATACCAGTCGCTTTTGGCGTTGTCCCCGGACGACCGGGACTCGCCGAACCACGGATGCCGGTCGGAGGTGTGGCTGAGCACCAGGTCGATCATCACCTTGAGGCCGAGACGGTGGGCGGCGTTCAACAAATCGTCGAAATCCCCGAGCGACCCGAACAGCGGATCGACGCCCCGGTAATCCGACACGTCGTATCCGAAATCCTTCATCGGCGAGGGAAAGAACGGCGAAATCCAAACCGCGTCGACCCCGAGGGAGGCGGCGTGGGGCAGCCGTTCGGCGATGCCCGCGAGATCTCCGAGGCCATCCCCGTTCGAATCGCGGAATGACCTCGGGTAGATCTGGTAGATCACCGCGCCGCGCCACCAGTCGGGGTCCGACTTGCGCCCCGCCACGAGGTCGGCCAGGGAATCATGTACGCCGTCCATCCACGCCTCACTTCACCGAACCGGCCAGCAGGCCGCGCACCAAGTACTTCTGCATCGCGAAGAACACCGCGAGTGGAACCGCGATCGAGACGAAGGCGGCGGTCGCCAACACCTCCCAATTGCCGCCGCGGGTGCCGAGCAGCTCCACGATTTGCTTTGTCATGACCTTCGTGTCGCCGCTCGCGTCGATCAGGAACACGATCGCGACGAGAAGATCGTTCCACGTCCACAGGAATTGGAAGATCGCGAAGGAGGCGAGCGCGGGAAAACTGAGGGGCAGCACGATCTTGACGAAAAGCTGAAAGTCGGTGGCGCCGTCGACCTTCGCGCTCTCGATGATGTCGCGCGGCAGGCCGACCATGTAATTCCGGAGCAGGTAAATCGCCAGCGGCAGGCCGAATCCCGTGTGGGCCAGCCACACCCCGAGGTAGCCCTTGCCGATTCCCACCCCGAGGTGGAGCCGGAGCAGGGGAATCAGGGCAAGCTGCAGCGGAACGACAAGAAGCGCGACGATGAACGCGATCAGCAGCGCCCGCCCGGGAAAATCCATCCAGGCCAGCGCGTAGGCGGCGAAGGCCGCCACGACGATGGGAATCACCGTGGCCGGTATCGTGACCGTCAGGGTGGAGAAGAAGGCGCGCGCCATGCTGTCGCCCGACTGTCCCTGTCCCGCCCCCGTCGAAAGACCGAGGCCGTGGGAAAGCGCCGAAAGGACCGCGACGCCCGCGAGGAAGCCGACGAACCCGGCCCACCGGGGCCGCCTCGCCTTCAACAAGCGGAACACCGCCGCGCCGGCGGCCGCGGCCGCTGCGAGGAAGATCAGCAGCCGTTCGACCACGTTCTGCCCGAGAACGTTGTCGTAGTTGCGCATCGTGAATTCCGGCGGCACCGACGCCGTCACGAATATCCGCTGGCCCCGCCCGGATATTTGATCGTCGTCGCCCGACCAGACGTAGTTGCCGTCCGCGTCCAACTCCAGAGTCTCGCCTCCGCCGATTTCGGCCACGTCGCCGGCCGAGTGCGCGCCCACGTCCCGCGACGAGACGCCCCACGCCTTGATCGGCAGGCGCCGGCCACCCGCGAACACGTTTCCGCGCACGACGAATCGGCCGTCTTCCCGAATCCGGGTTTCATCGGGGTCCGAAGCGCGGAACCGCAGGTTCTGCTCCGAGGAGAAGGGGGCCTTCCACCAACCGGTCGACGCGATTTGATCGGCGGTTCGAAAGGACGACACGAACAGGCCCACCGTCGGAAACAGCCAAAGCGCGACGAGAAGCGCCACGGAGACGTGGACGACCGCGGTGAGCAGCGGGCTTTTGCCGACCATGCCGTCCATGTCAGCGCGTCTCCTTGCGGGCGTTGTGGACATTCCAGATCAGGATCGGCGTCACCAGAAGCATGATGATCATCGCCGACGCCGACCCCACTCCCCAGTCCCGGGCGACGAAGAGTTTGTCGTACATGTAGTTCGCGAGCACCTGGGTCTCCCACTGGCCGTTGGTCATGGCGAAGACGATGTCGAACACCTTGAGCACGATGATCGTGATCGTGGTCCACACCACCACGACGGTGCCCATGATCTGCGGCACCTTGACGCGGAAGAATATCTGAAGAGGGCTGGCGCCGTCGACGACCGCCGCCTCGATCGTCTCTTCGGGAATGCCGCGAAGCGCGGCCGACAGGATGACCATGGCGAAGCCGGTCTGGATCCAGATCAGCACCACCATGAGGAAGAAGTTGTTCCACCCGGGGATCGTGAGCCAGGTTTGCGGCTCCCCGTAGGGCAGCGGCATGGTCCAGACGCGCGCCAGCGCGCCGAGCGTCACCCAGATCAACCAAACCGCGCCGACCGCCGCGAGGGCCCGCGTAAGCTTCTCCCACAATGGGGAATTCCGCCCGCCGAACAGGGGAAGCGCGACGGCCCGCGCCGCGAATCCGACGGCGGCGGCGAAGCCCAGCAGCAGGATCGACGGCGTCGCCCTGAGAATCAGCAGCGACCAGAAGCCGCCGTCGAAGGAAAGCCAAATGGCGTTCAACACGCCGATCTGCTCCAATCCCTCGGCGCGTGTGTCGTAGATCAATTTGAATATGACCGAAGCTCCGACGAAGGAGATCGCCATCGGCATGAAGATCAGCGACTTCGCGATGTTGCCCCAACCGATTCGATCCGTGAGTTGCGCCGCCAGAAGGCCGAAGCCCGTCGCCGCGGCCGGCACGACGATCAGCCAGAGCATGTTGTTGCGCAGCGCCTCCCAGAATTTGCGGTCTTCCGCCATCTGGAGGTAGTTTTCCAAGCCGACGAAGCCCGCGCCCCGCTCCGTCAGGCTCAACCGCAGCGTCTCGACCACCGGATAGGCGAGGTAGAGCGTCAGCGCCGCCAGCGCGGGGGCGAGAAACAGCCAAGGACGGATCATGTTGGCCCGGTTGATGTTCCCTCCGGGCGTCGACGCCTGAAACGGCACCGCGATCAGGGTCAGGACGCCCACGGTGGCGGTGACCCAGAGGATCGCCCGGAGCGCGGTCCCTTCGAAAGGCGACGCGATCGCGAGCCGCGCCTCCGACACCGAGGCGATGAAACTCGCCAGCGGCACGTAGGCGGCGCACAGCCCCGCGGCCGCGGCGAAGGCCGCGGCCAGCGGATACGCGACGAGGCGCTTCGGGAGGCCCGCGGGGTCGAACCCGCGGGCCGGAAAAAGCGCCCTGTCGAGCAGCAGGTTCGACCCATAGAAGTAGCCGACGCAGCCGCCGACGCCCACGATGATGGTCAGAAGCCCCTGGATTACCGGGTGCATCGCTCGCCTCCTCCACCGGACGCCGGGGACTTCCCTCCCGCACATCCGCGGGTTCGGACCGCGGCGCGCGCGGACCGAACCATTTCCGTCGGCCGGTGGCGCGGGCCACCGACCGGAACGCCTACTTCAGCGCGTCCCAGCTTCTCTGGATCGTCCGCGTCACGGATTGGGCGCTCTCGCCCCCGGCGTAGTCGACCATGCCCGTCCAGAACGACCCGGCTCCCACGCCGCCCGGCATGAGGTCTGAGCCGTCGAATCTGAAGGTCGTGGCCGAGGTCAGGATCCTGCCCAGCGCGCGCTTGCTGTCGTCCGAATACGCCTCCGGCGAAGCCGTGGTCAGCGGGGTCAGGAATCCTTGGTTGGGGATCGCCATCCAGACCTCGTGCGCGATGTTGGTCCGCAGGAAGTCGATCAGGACGTGCGCGGCCGGGCTGTCGTTGGTGATCGCGAACAGCGTGCCCGCGCCGAGCAGCGGCGAGCCGAGGTTCTTCGAGGCGTAGGCCGGGAAGTAGAAGAAGTCGGCGTCGACGCCCACCTCGGTGCCCTCGGGGAAGAAGGCCGGGATGAACGAGGCTTGGCGGTGCATGTAGCACTGCGGCGGCGAAGAGAAGAGTCCCTTCGGGCTGTCCCGGAAATCGGTGGAGGCGACGGCTCCCGCGCCGCCCGACACGTAGGCGTCGTTGCGGGCGAAGTGTCCGAATTCCTCGATCGCTGCGATGACGCGCCGGTCCGTGAACGGAATCTCGTTGGTGACCCATTGGTCGTACACGTCGGGGGTCGTGGTGCGCAGCATCATGTCCTCGACCCAGTCGGTGGCGGGCCAGCCCGTCGCGCCGCCGGAGCCGAGGCCGATGCACCACGGGGTCTCGCCGTCGTCGGCGATCTGGTCCGTCAGGGCCTTCAGCTCCTCCATGGTCTCCGGCACCTCGTAGCCGGCGTCCTCGAAGTTTTCGGGGGAATACCAAACCAGCGACTTCACGTCGGCCTTGTAGGCGAAGGCGTAGAACGCCTGGCGGCCTCGCGGCCCGGCGTAGGTGCCCAGGTCAACCCAGGACTGGCCGGCGGCATAGTTGTCCGCCATCCAGTCGGCGGTGTCCCGTCCCAGCGGGGTCAGGAATCCGTCACGTGCCATGTCGGCGGCCAGTCCCGGCTGCGGGAACACGGCGATGTTCGGAGCGGACCCGGCTTCGGCGTCCACGACGATCTGCTGTTCGAAACTGTCCGACCCGGTGTAGCGGACATCGGCTCCGGTCGCCTCGCCGAAATAGGCGAGCACGGCTTCGATCGCCTCCTGATCCGGGCCGAGCCACGGGCCGAACACGGTGACCCGCTGGCCGGACAGGTTGTTGGCCGCCGCGAAGGCTTCGTAGCTGTCCCAATCGAACTTGCCCTCGCCGGGCGCGAACATGAGGTGGCCGGCGGCGTGCGCCCCGGTCGCGAGGGCCAGCGACGCCGCGCCGGCCGTCAAAATCGTCTTCATCTTTACCTCCCACTGGGTTTGGCCTCCGCGGCGGGTCGCGTCCCCGACCAGCCCGGATGAGTTCTGGATGGGCGGAGAGTATCCCGGGGGAATCCGCTGTCAAGCAACCCCCGCCGGGTTCGGCGCCCCTGAAGGGTTGACCGAATCGGCATCCGGAGGATTCCGTCCGCCTCCTCACGCGGCTCTTGGACGACCGGGCCCGCCCGGAAAGGCCATGTGGCAAGTCCAGTTCGCGAATCGCCGTCCGGACGCGCCGATCATCCCCGCGGAGAAAGGTCCGCTTGAAGCGGACGCCGGCCACCTTCGCGAATACCAACCGGGGCCGCCCCGCCCGGCCCGCGGGAATGACGCGCCTTCATGGTCGACACCGACCGGTTGGCGCGCGGAATTTGCCCGTCCGCGGGGATGAAGTGATCTTGTCTCCG
>JANQKA010000585.1 GCA_028281405.1 Hasllibacter sp.
GGATTTTGGTGCCCCCAGAGAGACTCGAACTCCCGACCCCCTGATTACAAATCAGATGCTCTACCAGCTGAGCTATAAGGGCGCGCCTCCCTTCTAGCCGCGCTCCGCGGAGGGCGCAAGCCCGAAATCCCGGCCCGGCGGCGATTCGTCGACGAAGGGTCCGCGGAACCGGCCTTTCCGTCCCGCGCCGGGATTCCGCGGACGCGTTTCCGGCCGCGCGGTCCCGGTTGCCTGGTACCCCCGAGCGGTTCCGGCCACGCGGTTTCGGCTGCTCTGTTCCCGCTGCGCGGTTCAGGTCCCTCTGTTCGCGCCAGAATGCGGCTCGCGATGCCCCGGACCCGGGCGAAGGCCGACCGGGACGCGGATGCCGCTGGTTGGACGCGCTCCAAGGCTCAACCGCCCATAAACGGCGGCCGATGGGAGGAATCGGTTCCCAGCCGCCGGCCGTCACCATGTTCCCGCCCCGGTCGGGCCGCGGAGTCGCGGCGAATCGGATCGGGGATGTAGGATCCGGGCGAAGGCGGAACCGAACGGCGGAATTGGCGGGTTGGACGCGGTCCAAGGCTTAACCCGCCCATCCGCGGCGGTGGCCGATTGGAGGAATCGGTCCCACGGCGGTTGGCCGTCGCCGTATTCCCGACAAGGGAGGCCGCGGAGTCGCGGCGAAGCGGGTCGAGTATGATTCCAGACGCGCCGCGTGGAACTCTCCCCGTCCCCTTCGGCCGCGCGATCACGCGCCCCCCGGGAGGCCGCCCCATTTGGCGGAGCGCGCGGCATTCGAGTAGCGCGAATAAAATGGAACGCCTCTCTCCGCCCCTTGTCGGGGTCGCGGGCCGGCTCCGTTCCGGCCCCCGCCCTCCGCCGGTCATCCGGTCTCCGGCGCATCCACTCCGGACAACGGAAGAATCACCCGGAACGCCGCCCCTCCGTCGCCGGGAAGGCATGAAATCGAACCGCCCAGCCTCGCCATGATCTCGCGGCAGATCGCCAGTCCAAGCCCGACCGATCCCGCCGGGTTTTCATCCGACAGCCGGGCGAATTTCTCGAAGATGACCGTTCTGCTTCCGGCGGGGATTCCCTTTCCGTTGTCGACGAAATCCACCGCCACCGTGTTCACCCGCCGCGTCGCCCGGATTTCCAATTGCGCCTTCTCCACGCCGCAATACTTCCGGGCGTTGGTGATCAGGTTGACGAACACCTGGACCAGCCTGTCGCCGTCGGTGGACAGCGCGATTTCCTCCGCCTCCCTGTCGCGGAGGATCGTCAGTCCGTGGGCGTCGGCCGCCGCCGAGGCCACGGCGCGGTCGATAACGTCGCGCAGGTCGACGCGCTCCATGTGCAGGGCGACCCGCCCGTTCTCCAGCACGTTGATATCCAGAAGGTCGTCCAGAAGCCGCGTCAGGCGGATCGATTCGTCGTGAATGATTCCGGCGAATCTCGCCCTGTCCGCGTCGGCCATGTCACCGTCGCGCAGGATTTCCGAGAACGACCGGATCGACGTCATCGGCGTCCTCAGTTCGTGGCTGATCTGATTGAGGAACGCGTCCTTCTGGATCGAAACCTCCGTCAGTTTCTCGTTCGCTTCGCGAAGCTGGACCGCCGCGCTCGCCAACTCGCGGCTCTTCGCCTCGAGCTGACCGGAATATTCGAGGATCTGCGCGGTTTCGTCGGCGACCGCCAAAAGATCCCCCACCGACACCGACGCCCGGCCGGCGATCTGTCCCACCATGGCGTGCGCCGTGGCGGCCCCCACCGATCCGGCCAATTCCCGTTCCAAGGCTTCCATGAATTCCGGAGTCGGATCGGGCAGGCCTCCCCGCTTGCCCTGTTTGCCGGCCGCCTCCTCGAATAGATCCCGCGCCTCCCGGGGACCGAGGATGCGCTGGGCCATCACGAGCAGATCCTCGGTGTCCGCGTGGCCGCCCACCCAAGCTCCCGGCCGCGCGCCGTGATTGAACACGTTGACGATCTGCGCGCCTTGAAGCCGCTCCAGCGGCGACGGAAAATCCCGGAGCGACAACAGGATGAAGAGACCCGTGTTCAATAACATCGACCAAATCAGAGAGTGGACCAGGGGATCGAAGCCCTCGATCCCGAACAGCGCGTGGGGCCTCAAAACACCCAGACCCAGAAGTCCGGAGTCGAAGACGGTCCGGCTCAGCGCGACGTCCTCGCCGAAACTCGGCAGGAACAGCGTGTAGGCCCAGACCGCGAAACCGACGAGCAGTCCGGCCGCCGCCCCCCGCCGCGTCGCGCCGCGCCAGAATATCCCTCCCAACAGCGCGGGAAGGACCTGAACCACCCCCGCGAAGGATATCAGGCCGATCTTGGCCAAGGCCTCGCCCCCGCCGGAATACCGATAGTACAAATAGCCCAGCGCCAGGATACCGGCGATCGAGGCGCGCCGCGCCGCGATGGCCGCGTTCCTGACGTCACCGGACATCATCGCGCGTCCGCGCCGCGCCGCCAGCCAGATCGGCATCACCACATGGTTCGAAAGCATGGTCGACAAGGCGATCGCCGCGACGATCACCATCGACGTCGCGGAGGAGAAGCCGCCCAGGAAGACCGCCATGGCCAGCGCCTCCCTGCCCTGGCCGAGCGGCAGCGTCAGGACGAAGAGGTCGGGGTTCGATCCCGCGGGCATCAATTCGAGGCCCATGACGGCGATCGGAACCACGAAAAGGGACATGAGGAGCAGGTAGAGCGGAAACGCCCAGCTCGCCGTGTTCAGATGCCGCTCGTCGGAGTTTTCGACCACGATCACCTGAAACATGCGGGGCAGGCAGATGATCGCCGCCGCCGACAGGAACATCAATCCCGCCCAACGCCCGCCGGTGACGGTGATCTCCGAGATCGGGGAGGCTTCGATCCTTTCGAACATGGGGGCGATCCCCCCCGCCACTCCCCAGACCACGAACACGCCCACCGCGACGAGGGCGAAGAGCTTCACGACCGCCTCGACGGCGATCGCCATCACCACCCCGTGATGGCGTCCGTTGGCGTCCAGATTGCGGGTGCCGAACAGGACGGTGAACAGGGCCAGCCCCGCCGCCACCCAGAACGCCGCCGAGATCAATTCCGTCCTGCCCCACGCGGAATCGCCCGACCCGGCGAACACCGCGAACGAGAGGGTCACCGATTGAAGCTGCAGCGCGATGTAGGGCGTGGTGCCCACGACCGCGCCCAAGGTGACGATGACGGCGAGCGCGTTGGATTTTCCGAAACGGCTGGAGATCAGATCGGCGATGGACGTGATGCGCTGCGTCCGTCCAATCCGGACGAGTTTTCTCAAGAGCCACCACCACCCGATGAACACCAGCGTGGGGCCGAGATAGACCGTCAGATACTCAAGGCCGGAACGCGCCGCGTAGCCCACCGCTCCGTAAAACGTCCACGCGGTGCAGTACACGCTCAGCGAGAGCGTGTAGATCAGGGGCGACCGAAGCCAGCTCTCGCGCCCGCGCCCCGCCCGCCGCTCCGCCCAGAACGCCACGGCGAACAGCCCCGCCACGTAGGCCACCGAAACCGTCGCGAGCGTGTCGAAGGCCAGCATCAACCATCCCCCCGGGTTCCGTCCCCGCCGTCGACCGGTCCGCGCAGGGCGCGGCTCAGCGGAACCATCAGCGCGATCAATCCCCCCCAGCAGCCGAAGAACCACAGGATGCTCCCGCCGAGGCCCGCCTCCCCCGCCGGCGCGAGCAGCGGGGCGCAAAACAGAATCAGGCCCAGTATCGGAAAGAGCCGCGCGGCGTCGGCCGCGCGGCGGCGGCGGTGAAGTCCCGTGTCCGGGAAAGGATCTCCGCGCGGCCCGTCCGCGGCGTCGGAGTCGGGGTCGGTCACGGCATCAGCGCCCGGATGGTGTCGACGATCTCGGCGTTGGAGAATGGTTTGGAGATGAACCTGTTCGCCCCGTGGCTTTCCGCCAGGGCGCGGTCCCTCTCCTGCCCCTTCGCCGTCAGCATGACCACCGGGAGGTCGGCGGTGCCCTCGGCGGCGCGCAGGTCGCGCAGGATGTCGAGGCCGGACCGGTTCGGCAGCATAACGTCGAGCAGCACGATATCGGGCGAGACCCGGTTGACCGCGTCCAGCGCCGTGGCCCCGTCGGCGTGCGTGGAGACGCGCCAACCCTCGCGTTGAAGCAGAAACCTGATGGCTTCCGTGATATTGGGCTCGTCTTCGACGAGCAGCACTCGTTTCGACATCCATCGACCTCCCCTTCGATGGCGGGGCGGCGTCCACCGCCCGCTGCCGGCGAGCATACAGGCGATTCCGGCGACCCGCAAAGCGCGCGGCCACGGGAAGGCCGACCGCGCCGATGCTTGAAAGGTCGACGCGATGCCTCCCTGAGCCACCGCGGACTTCCTTTTCGAAACGGCGGTGCCGTCCCGGGGTTTCTCGTTTTCAGGCCGTCATCGTTCCGCGGACGGAAATCCCCCGGCGACGCCTCCGATCCGCTTGCCCGCCATCGGGTTCGAATCCGGGGGAGACGCGCCCAGCGTGGCCGCCGGCGGTTCGACCACCGGGCACGAACGCGCTTCGGCCATTCGCTCCCTTGTCCCCGGCCCCGGAACATTGTGGACAATCCTGTGGACGGCCCTGTGGATATATCGTGGATTTCCCGTGGACACTCCTTGGATTTGGGGTGGATTCGCCTTGGAGGCTCCGGAAAGGAAACGATCCCGCGCGGCGTCCGCATGGAATCCCCTCCGCCAGCCCGGGGCTGACGGCGATTCGGCCGACCGCGGCCGGCCGGAGTCGTTTCCGGTGTTCACGAGGATTCGGCGCCCACGGCGCCCTTCTTGTTTCCGATTGAAATTCACAGGATTCTCCCGACCCGATGTGGATGTGGAGCCCAACGCGAATCGTCGAGGGACGCCGACCACCTTCGTGAACCGGTGTCGGGTACACACCCGGGCCGCCGGCGCCCTATCGGCCCTTCCAGACCGGTTCGCGTTTTTCCGCGAAGGCCCGCGGGCCCTCGAGGTTGTCCTCGGATCCGTAGAGCGTGTCCACGGTGGCGAGCTGACGCCTCGTGATCCTGTTCATCATGTCGCGGAAATTCGAATCCTCGGCCTCCCGCACCACCTCCTTGATCGCGGCGAGGACAAGCGGCGGACCCGAGGCCAACAGGCGGGCCAGCTTCCACGCCTCCGCCATCAATTCCTCCGCCGGATGAACGTGGTTCACCAAACCCCAGCGGCGCGCCTCGTCGGCGTCGAGCCACCGGCCGGTCAACAGCATCTCCATCGCGATGTGATGGGGGATCCGCTTGGGGAGTTTGACCGCGGCCGCGTCGGCCACCGTTCCCGAACGGATTTCCGGGAGGGCGAAAGTGGCGTGCTCGGCGGCGAGGATCATGTCCGCCGACAGAGCCCATTCCAGACCGCCGCCGCAGCATATGCCGTTCACGGCGGCGATCACCGGTTTGTTCAGGCCGCGCAGTTCCTGCAGCCCTCCGAACCCTCCGACGCCGTAGTCGCCGTCCACCGCGTCGCCGTCCGCGGCCGCCTTCAGATCCCAGCCGGGGCAGAAGAATTTCTCCCCCGTGCCCGTGATGATCGCCACGCGCAGGCCGGGGTCGTCGCGGAATGCCGCGAACGCGTCCCCCATGATGCGACTGGTCTTCAGATCGATCGCGTTCGCCTTCGGCCGGTCGAGCCGAACCTCCAGCACGCCATCGGCTTTTCGGGTCCGGATCGGACCATCGGTCGCCGCGTCCATCATCTTCTCCTTATCAAGGCGTCCGCCGCCACGGCCGCCCGGGGCGTGACGATCAGGGGGTTGATCTCCGCTTCCACCAGCGTACCGCCGCGGGAAATCACGAAATCCTGGAACGATCGGACCGCCGAAATCAAGGCCGCGCGGTCCGCGCCGGGACGGCCGCGGTAGCCGCGCAGCGCGGGGCCGATCCTCAAACGGTCCAGGGCCATGTCCACCTCCCGGTCCGAGGCGGGCACCAACAGGTGGACGCGGTCGTCCAGCAGTTCGGAAAGCACGCCGCCGGCGGCGAGCGTGAGCAAATAGCCGTGGACATCCGCGACCACGCCGACGAGCAGTTCCGCGACCGCGCCTTCCACCATCTCCTCGACGAGGAACCCGCCGCTCCCGTCCATGCGTCCGGCGGCTTCGCGCGCCGCGCCGACGCTTTCAAGGGAAAGCGCGACCGCGCCCGCCTCGGTCTTGTGGGCGGCTCCAAGGCCCTTGACCGCGACGGGGGGCGTCAGGCCGGCGAGATCGATTTCCGCGGCGTTTTCGAACACCGCCCGATTCGGCGTCGGCACGCCCGCCGCCGACAATTCCTCCTTGGCTTCGGCCTCGGTGAGCGTCCCGGCCGCCCCCGCGCCGCCATCCGGCAGGAGGACGGGCTCGTCCGAAGCCGTCCGCTCCACCGCGGCGGCGATCGCCCGGAAGGCGGTTTCGATGCCCATGAACGGCACCACCCCGGCCTCGATGAAACGTTCGGCGACATCCTCCGGCATCAGTTCCGGCAGGCTCGCGCAGACCGCGAACAGGCCAGCCGACCGGGCGGAGGCGGCCAACGCCGCCTCCGTCGCGATATCCCAGTCCGACGCGTCGCAGCGGTCGGGGCGCGGGTAATCCAACACCAGAACGGTCACATCTATATCTTCTCCGGCCATCGCGGCGAACGTCTCCGCCATGGCCGCGCCATCGCGCCAGATGTGGGTGTGGTAGTCGAGCGGATTGGCGAGGGCGACCTCCGGCCCGAGCACCCCGCGCAGGCGCCTCGACCGGGCTTCCGACAGCGCGGGAAAGTCCAGGCCGGCGGCCTCCCCCAAATCGGCGGAGAGGCCCGCTTCCCCGCCGGAGCAGCAAATCGCGGCCACCCGGTTCCCCTTCGGTTTGCCCGCGACGTGATGAATCTTGAGAGCTTCGAGCAATTGTTCGGGCGACCCGACCCGGGCGATGCCGACCCGTTCGAGAAAGGCGGAGGCGCCGGCGTCCACACCGGCGAGGGACGCGGTGTGCGAGACCGCCGCCGCGCGCGCCTGTTCCGACGCGCCGACCTTGAGGGCGACCACCGGAATCCCGCGACTCCGGGCGCGGGCGGCGAATTCCTCCCAGGAGCGCGGGTCGGAAATCCCCTCGATGTGAAGCCCGATGGCGCTGATCCGGGAATCGTCGAGCAGGGCGGAGGCGATTTCCGCCTGCCCCAATTGGGCCTGGTTGCCGACGCAGACCACCGCGCCGATCGGAAGTCCGCGCGATTGCATGGTCAGGTTGATCGCGATGTTGGACGATTGCGTCACCAGAGCCACGCCGCGGGCGACTCCGCGCAGGCCGTGCTGGTCCGGCCAGAGGGCGACTCCGTCGAAGGCGTTCAGAAGGCCGTAGCAGTTCGGACCGAGAATCGGCATGCCGCCCGCCGCCGCGACGAGCCGCGCCTGCAATTCCGCGCCGTCGCCGGTTTCGGCCTCCGCCTCGGCCCACCCCGAAGAGAAACAAACCGCGCCGCCCGCGCCGATGCCGCTCAGGGCGCCGACCGCGTCCACCGTCGCCCTCCGGTTCACCGCGATGAACGCGGCGTCCGGCGGCGAGGCCAATTCCTCCACCGAACGAACCGCCCCGTCGGCCGTTGGGTGAATCCAATCGAGACGCCCCTCGAAGCCGAATTTCAGGCATTGCTCCCGCACCGAGCGCGCCCACGCGCCGCCCCCGACCACCACGACGCTCCGCGGGCGGAGGAGTCTCGATATGCTTGTCATTCCGTCCTCACGGGGATCCGCGCTCCGAGCCCAATCCGGTTTCCGCCGCGCCGCGGGAGGGGCGGACGATTCCCGTTGCCCGGAATCGCGCCGGGATGGAAGCCGCGCGGGCGGCGTGACGATTCGCGGGAACCGAATCGGCTGGCCCGCCAAGCCCCTCCTCCCGGGCGGCCGCGCGTTACGGCCGCGCTTCCGGGGTGACCGCTACGGGGGCAAGGCCTCCTCCAGGGCGGCCGAGCGAGGCGGCCGCGCTCTTGGGGCGACCGCCAAGGCGCCGTGACTCCTCCGGAGCGGCCACGCGTGACGGAGCGCCGGCCTCCGCGGCGTCCCGGGCCGCCGTCCCGGGTTCCGGGCCCGCTCCCCGCGCGGTGTTTGACGGAGTCTCCGCTTCATGCGACCCTTCGAGCGCAACATCATGGAAGCGCGAGTCGTGGCCAATCCCTGCATCATCTGCGTCGCGATCACCGGGTCCGTGCCGCGCAAGGAAAACAATCCGGCGGTGCCCATCACCGTGTCGGAGCAGATCGAAAGCGCCCAGGCCGCGTTCGAGGCGGGGGCGGCGATCTGCCACGCCCATGTGAGGAACGACGATCAATCGCCCACCTCGGATCCGGACAAATTCGCCCTTCTCAAGGAAGGGTTGGAGAAACACTGCCCGGGCATGATCATCCAATTCTCCACCGGCGGACGCTCCGGGGCGGGAGCCGAACGCGGCGGCATGCTTCCGCATAAGCCCGACATGGCCTCCCTGACCGTGGGGTCGAACAACTTCCCCACCCGCGTCTACGAAAATCCTCCCGATCTCGTGGACTGGCTGGCCTCGGAGATGCTCGGGCGCGGCATCAAACCCGAGATCGAGGCGTTCGACCTGTCGCATATCTTCCAAGCCGCGCTGATGCAGGGCGACGGCCGCTTGGCCGCGCCGGCCTACGTGCAATTCGTCATGGGCGTGAAGAACGCGATGCCCGTGGACCGCGAGGTGTTCGATTTCTACCGCCGGACCATGGCCCGTCTCCTGCCGGACAGCCAGTGGTGCGCCGCGGGCATAGGGCGCCACCAAATCACCGTGAACGAGTGGTGCGTGGCCGCCGGCGGCCACGCGCGGACGGGACTCGAGGACAATGTCCGTCTCGACAAGGAGCGTCTCGCGCCCTCGAACGCGGCTTTGGTTGAACGGGTCGTGGAATTGTGCGGGAAACACGGACGCCCCGTCGCCACCGCGGCCCAGGCGAGGCAAATCCTGGGCCTCCGCGCCGCTTGACGGGCGTCCCCGCTGGATTCGAACGCGCGTCCGCTTCCTGTTCCCGGCATCGAACGCGACGGGAAACGACTCCTCGGCATGACCGTCTCCGGGAACCGGGATCGCGGTTCGCGATGTTCAAACCCCGCCTCCGTCCCGGCGGCACGGGCGGCCGTCAATCTTCGGCGCGCGTCCGGTCCAGGTCCCGGCATCCAACGCGACGGGAAATGATTCCCCGGCATGACCGTGTCCGGGAGCCGGAATCGCGGTTCAAGACGTTTCAACCACGCCTCCGGTCCGTCCGGCGGCGCGAGCGGCCGTCAAGCTTCGGCGCGCATCTGCGCCCGGATCGCGATTTCCATCGCCGTGAAGGCGTGGTCCCGAGGCGCCGCCGTTTCGGATCGGTCGAGCACATCCGCGATCAGCCTTTCGAAATAAGGCAATCCGGCTCCGCGGGCGTCGATCATGGCGTTCTCCTCGCCGTTCACCAGGAACAGCGTGTCGGTCACGTGCCTCCGGCCGATGTCGGTATACTTCCTCAACTCGATGTGGCCCCCGGTCCCCTGTATGAAGAGCCTGCCGTCCCCCCAGGTCGGCAAGCCGTCGGCGGTGAACCAATCCACCCGGGCGTAGCCGCGGCCGCGGCCGGACCGCAGCACCATCTCCCCGAAATCCTGGAACCCGGGACGGTCGGGCATCGTGGTGTTCTCCACATGCGCGTGGACAACCTCGCCGCCGTCGGATCCGGTGTAGTGCAGGAATTGATCCACCTGATGCGAGGCGATGTCCGTCAGGATCCCGCCGTACCGCGGACGCTCGAAGAACCAGGAGGGCCGCGTTCCGGGGTTCAGCTTGTGGGGGCCGAGACCCACGGTCTGAACCACCCTGCCGATGGCCCCGCCGGTCACCAATTCGGTCGCCTTCGTCGCCGAGGGAACCTGGAATCGTTCCGAGAAATTCACCGACCAGATCCGTCCAGTCCGCGCAACCGCGTCCCGCAGCGCGTTCAACTGCTCCAAGCCGGTGCATCCCGGCTTGTCGACCATGACGTCCTTCCCCGCCTCCATGGCCTCGACGGCCAGCCCCGCCCGGTCGGCGGGCACCGCGGCGATCAACACCATGTCGACCCCGGGGTCGTCGAGGATCCGCCGTTTGTCGTCCACGCGCGCGATGTCGGGGTGCGTGGCGTTGAATTTCGCCTCGGTCACCGCCGGACCATCGGTCCAATAGGCGTCGGCCCGGCAGCCGCGGTCCAGCATGTGGCCGAGCATTCCGAATATGTGCCCGTGGTCGATTCCGAGAATCCCCAGTTTCAATGGCATCGCGTTTCCCTCTCCCGAGCGCCGCCGATCACCGCGGCGGTCAAAATCCTGTCAACCCCGGCGTCGCCGAGGATGCCGCGTCCGTCGTCCACGCGCGCGATGTCGGAGCGCGCGCCGTTGATTTCTCCCCGGTCACCGATGGACCATCGGTCCAATGGGCGCCGGATCGGCAACCGCGGTCCGCAATTGACCGGGCATCCCGAATATGCGCCCGTGGCCGATTCCGGGAATCCCCGGTTTCGAAGGCATCGCGATTCCCTCTCCCGGGCGCCGTCCATCACCTCGGCGGCGAAATCTCCGCCAACGCGACCCGCCTTCCCTCGGCGGCGGATAGCTCCATCGCGGCGATCAGGCGGTGCACCTCGAGCGCGGAGCGCCCGCTCGCCAGCGGCGTTCCGCCTCCGCCCACGACCCCGGCGAAATCCTCCATCACGGCCCGGTGCCAATCGGACGTGAACTCCATCGGATCGCTTCCCGCGCCGCTGGCGGCGGCGCTTCCGACCGTCTCCGTGGTTCCGTCTTGCCGGTCGATCCGCAACTCCCCCGCCGCGAGCCGCGCCGACGCGCCGCGATAATGCAGCGTGATCGT
>JANQKA010000605.1 GCA_028281405.1 Hasllibacter sp.
AACGGGACCGGTGGAAATCGACGAGGCGGAGTTGTGGCGGCTGACGGCGCGGTGTCTGCGGTCGCTCGGCGTGGAGGATGTGGCGGACGATCTCTCCGCGGCGGGGGTGCCGGACGATATCGCGGCCGAATTCTGGGATGTGGTGCGCGACAACGTGGACACGCGCGCCGACATCGCGGCCTGGTGGAACAGCCTGCTTGATCCGCCTTCCGCGGTGAACGCCGCCGATCTGGAGTACGCGCGCATGGCGATCGATTTGCTGCCCGACCCGCCTTGGACGAAGACGACTTGGCCGGAGTGGACCGACGAATTGAAGTCCGTCACCGACGGAAGGGCCTGGATCTGTTCCACCCGCTGCGTTTGGCGCTCACCGGACAGGAGCGGGGACCGGAGATGGTCAAATTGCTACCATTCATGCGGAGGAAGCCTCGAATCTGAGATGGTCCGCGCGCGATGGGGACGAATGGAATCCAACCGCCGGTTATCCGCCGGCGCTCGGGCCGATTGCGGCCCCCTTACGGATCCTTTCATGGAGCGGTTGCGTGGTTCCACGGATCGGGGGTTTCGATGATTTGGGAGCGAAGGGGGGCCGTGCCGCGGGGAGGTCTCATGGCGGGGCCCGGCTGGCGGTGGACGCGCTCTTCGCGCCCGAACCACAATGGGCCGTCACTCGCTTCGACCAGGGGCCGCCCTGGAGTGTCGGCGTGGGAATTCGAGAGACGGGTTCGCGACACCGTCTCATGTGGTTTCGGTCACCCACCGTGACATGACGCCAAGCGTCGAACTCCTCCATTCCCCGTGATCGATCGACTGTGGGCTAATGACCGCGGGCGGATTCCGCGGGACTGGAATCAGGGACAAGCGGGGGAATCCTCCGTGTGGACGGGACGGATGCGGACCACTGCCCACCGTCAATCACCCGACTCCCGGAGCGGCGGACTCCCCGCTGGACGCCGCGCGGGGTCGTGAACGCTCAACGCTCCGCCCACCGAACGCGACGCGGATTTCCTCTCTCCTGCGGATTTCGAACTCCGGCGCCGATGGGTGATCGGGGAGGACGCGTCGGGACACCGGGTACGACGGCCCCCCAAGATGACGTGATGGACATCCCGACTATTCAGGATGGGAACCAATTGGCCAAGCCCACGTCCATCCACCGCCGCGATTTGAATTGGCGGTTGGGCGCGTGGAGGCGGAAGCCGATAACCGCGCGGCCTATTCGATCGCTTGCGGAATCCAAGGTGCGCGGATAGCGTCGCGCCCGGATGTTGCGTCGGCACGCGCAGCGTCCAGACCGCGTCCGGAGGAACCGCATGACCGACTATCCGCACCTTTTGTCACCGCTCGACCTTGGACATGTGAAGTTGCCCAATCGGGTCTTGATGGGGTCGATGCACACCGGGTTGGAGGAGCGCGGCGATTGGAACCGCACGGCCGAGTACTTCGCGGAGCGGGCCAGGGGAGGTGTCGCCCTCATGGTCACGGGAGGCATGGCTCCGAATCCGGAGGGTGC
>JANQKA010000619.1 GCA_028281405.1 Hasllibacter sp.
GGCTAGAAGGGAGGCGCGCCCTTATAGCTCAGCTGGTAGAGCATCTGATTTGTAATCAGGGGGTCGGGAGTTCGAGTCTCTCTGGGGGCACCAAAATCCGATTCGAGCCGCTCCGCCCCGCCGCGGGGACGCGTCCCCGGGCACGGGTCGCGGGTGACGGAATCCCCGTTGAGCGGGCGTGGCCGGTCGACGCTTCTCCGGACGCCGGGCGCGGAATCCGCCAAGGAGGTCCGCCCCCGACGGCGCAGTGCCGGAAGCCGGATGATGGAACCTCACGGTCTCCACTGCAGGAAATTGCTGATGATCCGAAGGCCCGTGGCTTGGCTTTTTTCGGGATGGAATTGGGTGCCCACCATCGTGTCCCTGGCGACCACCGCGGTGACCGGGCCGCCGTAGTCGGCGTGGGCCACGAGGTCGGCGGCGTCCGAGACCCGCATTTGATGGGAATGAACGAAGTAGGCGTGGTCTCCGGTCGCGACCCCGTCCATCACGGGATGGGGACGGTCGACCACGAGGTCGTTCCATCCCATGTGTGGCACCTTGAGCCGGGCGTCGGTTGGTTCGATCGGAGCCACTTCGCCGGATATCCAGTCGAAGCCATCCGCCCCTCCGTGCTCGAGGCCTCGGGTGGCCAACAGCTGCATGCCGATGCAGATGCCCATGAAGGGCCTCCCGCGGTTCACGACCACCTCGCGCAGGGTCCACCACAGCGCGGCGCGTTCCCGCATCAGGGCGTGGCGGCAGGCCGGGAAGGCGCCGTCCCCCGGCAGGACGACGCGGTCGGCCCGGTACACGTCCCCGAGCCGCGAGGTGACGAGGACCTCCCCGGCGCCGACCTCCCGGGCCATGCGCTGAAAAGCCTTTTCCGCGGAATGGAGGTTTCCGGAACCGCAGTCGATCAGGGCGGTGTACCCTTTCATAGCGTCCCCTTTGTTGATGGAATTTCGCCGGATTGGCGCGGGTCGGGGTCGAGCGCCTCGCGGAGCGCGCGCGCCACGGCCTTGAACGCCGCTTCCGCGACGTGATGGCTGTTCGCGCCGCGAATCAGGTCCACATGCATGGTTATCCCGCCGTGGGTGGACAGCGACTGGAAGAATTCGCGGACCAATTCGGTGTCGAAGGTTCCGATCTTGGGCGCGGGCATGTTCACGTTCCAAGCGAGAAAGGGGCGACCGGACAGGTCCAGCGCGGCGTGCGCGAGCGCGTCGTCCATCGGCAGCAGGCAGGAGCCGTAGCGGCGGATGCCGCGCTTGTCGCCGATGGCGTTCGACAGCGCCTGGCCGATTGCGATGCCGCAATCCTCCACCGTGTGATGGTCGTCGATGTGAGTGTCCCCCGCGCATTTCACCTTCAAGTCCATCATGGAGTGCCGGGCGAGTTGGTCGAGCATGTGGTCGAAGAAGCCGACGCCTGTGTCGTTTTCGCCGATTCCCCGTCCGTCGACGGCGAGCGAGACGGTGATGTTCGTTTCCGAGGTGGCGCGGCTGATGGTGGCCTGTCTCATGGAGCTCTCCGAAATTCCGCGGGCCGTCATAACGCGCCCCGCGTCCCGCGTGAAGCGGACCCCGCGCGCGGCGGCCCCGGTGTGTCCGCCGACTTCGGCGTGGCGGCCGCCCCATGCTCGGCGGACCGCGCATGCGTGGTGGCAATCGGAATTTCCCTGGGGCGGGCGTCTTGCGTCCATTCCGCGGCCCGGAGCGCTTTCCACCGGGAGCGTCCGGGGGCCCCGATTGGGAATCTCCGAATAATTTTTCAGGGAAAGGGGCGTCCGGGGCGCCTACTCCGGATGGACTCGCGCCGCGGCTTGATTTGAGCCGGGAATTCCAAGAGGCGTCCCGCGCGGGCGAAGGGTCGTTCGGGCCGCCGCTGTCAACCCGTCCATGATGGAGACGCCCTGCGCGTGCGGAGGGACGTTCACCCATACCGTCGACGCGATTCGTTCGGGCAGGCGCCCCGCGAGCGCTGTGGGACGGCCTACACGGTCGTGGAAATCAACACTTCAGCCGCAGACGTCCCGCGCGCGCGGAGGGACGGGGATGCGGACCAGGTGAAACTCGCGAATGACGCTAGGCGTCCCGCGCGCGCGGAGGGACGGGCGTTCTTCCGCGC
>JANQKA010000641.1 GCA_028281405.1 Hasllibacter sp.
TTCGGCTGCGCGGCCGAGGGGCACGCTCCGTTGATCCGGGCACCCGCGGGTGATGTTCGGGAGGTGGCTCCGAATCGACGTCGCGGAAGCCTGCCCGTCGGAGCGGGTCGGAGCCTTGACGGATGTCCGTGATATCGTGGGGACGGGTTGCCGCGTGGCTCCGCGGGGGTGGGCTTCGCGCCACCGGGCGTTGCCCCGGGGAAACCTTCCGGTGAGGGGGCGGATTCGATGATCGACACCGGTTCAGAGGTGGCGATGGAATCCGGTCCCGCATCCGCGGGGCGGCCGTGCGGGATCACGACGTAGCTGGGTCCGCTCCATCCGGGGTGGCCCAGCGAAGGTTGTCCGTGAGGAATCCGCCGAATCCGGCGCGCCCCGGACGAGGAACCCGCGGGATGTGCGCCGAAGGCGGGCGGGATTCAGTGGCGAGGAAGGACGCCGCCCGCCCTGGCGTCGAACACGAACCCCAGGAGATTCATCAGAATCTGGGCGGCGAGTATCTGTGTCGATCCGGATGGGTCGTGGTCGGGCGAGACCTCCACCAGGTCGATGCCGACGATTTCGTGGCCGTAGGCGGCGCGCTGAAGCAGTTCGAGAACCTCGTAATACAGGAAGCCGCCGTGGGACGGCGTGCCGGTTCCGGGCGCGATCGAGGGACAGAAGGCGTCGATGTCGATCGTGACGTAGAGAGGGTCTCCCGCCGGAAGGCGGGCGGCGACGCCGTCCGGTCCGAGCGATCGGGCCCGCCTGACCGAGAGAATGTCGGATCCCATCCCGCGCGCGGCCTCGTAGCCTTCCCTCGCCGTGGACGAGACGTTGCGGATGCCCACCTGAGTCAGGCCGGTGACCCACGGTTTTTCGGCGGCGCGGCGCATCGGGTTGCCGTGCCCGCGCGTGACGCCGTGACGCGAATCGACGAAATCCAAATGCGCGTCGATCTGCAGAACGTGGAACGCCTTCCGGTTTTCGAACGCCTCGATGCAGGGAATGTTGACCGAGTGATCGCCGCCCACGACCACGGGAAGCGCCTCCGCCGCGAGGGCGGCCTCCACGCCGGAGCGGATGTTCGCGTGGCTCGCTTCGGTGTCGGTGTGGACGATGTCCGCGTCGCCCATGTCCACCAACCTGACGCCGGGGGGCAGGTAGGTGCGGTCGTCCTCGTGGTCGTACGCCCCGGCGTGGCCGAAGGAGAACAGGGTCGACGCCTCGCGCACGCCCCGCGGCCCGAAGCGGGCGCCCGCGCGGAATTGCGTCCCGGCGTCGAAGGGGGCGCCAAGGATCGCGGCGTCCGCCTCGATGTCCGCCCAATCGGGCGCGTGGGGCGCCTTGGCGAACGTCGCGATGCCCGTGAAGGGCAGGTCGAGCCGCCCTCCGTCGTATCCGTGTCCAGCCAAGCGGTCCTCCTTTCCCGTTCGCTCAATGGAACCGGACCCCGGCGCGGGAATCAAGGGGCGGTGCCGGCGCGGAACGGGACTTCGCCCGGCGGAAACCGGGCGGGGAGTTTGAACTTCGCGCCCGAACGTGAAATAGGAAATCGCCAAACGGGAATCCCGGAGGCGCCGAGATGGAGATTCGCGAGGCCCTGACCTTCGACGACGTGCTGCTTGTTCCCGCGGCCTCCTCGGTGATGCCGGCGGACGCGGACACGGCCACGAAGGTGACGGGGTCGATCACGCTTAACATTCCGCTCCTGAGTTCCGCCATGGACACGGTGACGGAGGCGCGGATGGCCATAGCCATGGCGCAGGCGGGCGGCATGGGCGTCATCCACCGCAACCTCGATGCCGCTGGGCAGGCGGACGAGGTCCGACGCGTCAAACGGTTCGAGAGCGGGGTCGTCTACAATCCGATCACGCTGCGCGCCGAGCAGACCCTCGCCGACGCGAAGAAGCTGCAGGAGAGTTACAGCGTCACCGGATTCCCGGTCGTGGACGGCGGACGCAGGGTCGTGGGGATCGTCACCAACCGCGACATGCGGTTCGCCACCGAAGACGCGACGCCGGTTTCGGCCATGATGACCGACGAAAACCTCGCGATGCTCCGCGACCCCGCCGACCTCGACGAGGCGCGGTCCCTGATGCGGGAGCGACGGATCGAAAAGCTGCTGATCGTCGACGAACAGGGCCGCCTGACGGGACTGATGACGTTGAAGGACAGCGAGCAGGCGGTTCTGAACCCGCACGCCTGCAAGGACGACTTGGGACGCCTGCGGGTGGCCGCGGCGACCACGGTGGGAGAGGCCGGGTTCGAACGCTCGATGGCGTTGATCGACGCGGGATGCGACATGATCGTCATCGACACGGCTCACGGCCATTCCGAGGGAGTGGCCGCGGCGGTCGACCGGGTCAAGCGCCACTCGAACAGCGTTCAGGTGGTGGCCGGCAACGTGGCCACGGCGGACGGCGCGCGCGCGCTGATCGACGTGGGCGCGGACGCCGTGAAGGTGGGCATCGGACCGGGTTCCATATGCACCACCCGCATGGTGGCGGGCGTCGGGGTTCCCCAACTTACGGCGATCATGGACTGTGTTTCGGTGGCCGGCGGAGTTCCGGTGATCGCCGACGGAGGCATCCGGCTTTCGGGGGACTTCGCGAAGGCGATCGCCGCGGGAGCGTCCTGCGCCATGGTCGGGTCGATGATGGCGGGCACCGACGAGAGTCCCGGAGAAGTCATCCTGTATCAAGGCCGATCGTACAAATCCTACCGCGGCATGGGATCCCTCGGAGCCATGGCGCGGGGTTCGGCGGACCGCTACTTCCAAAAGGACGCCGCCTCGGACAAATTGGTTCCCGAAGGCATCGAAGGGCGGGTTCCCTACAAGGGACCGGCCTCCACCGTCATCCATCAGCTCGTTGGCGGTCTTCGGGCGGCGATGGGCTACACCGGGTCGCGCACGGTCGAGGAGATGCGCTCGAAGTGCTCCTTCGTGAAGATCACCAACGCGGGACTGAGCGAAAGCCACGTTCACGACGTGTCCATAACCCGCGAGGCTCCGAACTACTCCCGTTGACCATGCGCGCTTCGCGCGA
>JANQKA010000650.1 GCA_028281405.1 Hasllibacter sp.
TCGACAGCGACGAAGCCTTCGCCTCCGCGCTGCTCGACGAAGAGGGCGTCGCGGTGGTCTTCGGCGCGGCGTTCGGACTGTCGCCCGCCTTCAGGGTGAGCTACGCCGCCTCCGACCAAACCCTCGAGGACGCCTGCGCGCGGATCGGGAGGTTCACCGCGGGATTGACGCGCGGGTAAGGCGCCTGAAGTCTTGATGAATTCGGTGGCGCGGCCCTCGGGAAGTCAACGCGAATCTCCAATGTAAGCGAATACATCGTCAATCGTCGCAGGTTCACGCCGGTCGACGGCGCTCCGATGACGTCCCCGGCCGATCCCGCCGCCGTCCCCGCGAAGCGCGGAGCATCACAGGGCCCGGGCAAGGAAACGACGGGGTCCCGGTTGTCCGCCGGAAGAGGCTGAAATCCCGCGGTTTTCGGGTCAATGGAACAATTCCAATCCCGGTCTCCATCCCGCCGAGGCGTCTCCCGATGCGTCGGAACGCGCGCGCGGGCCATTCCGTGATGCCAAGGAGGATCGGCTCTCCCCGCGCCCGAGCGGAACGCGCGCGCGGGCCATTCGGCTTCCGCATCGTGCGATTCGCCGCCGGTCGCGCGAAACGCGCGCGCGGGCCATTCGCGAGAAGGGCGGAGGCGACGTTGTCCGGACCCGCGGAACGCGCGCGCGCAGGCCATTCCCCGGGCCTATGTTCGATTACGCCGGTCCTTTCGGCGCGCGGAACGAGCGCGCGGGCCATTCCGCTCTGTAGGATGGAAACGATGGGTTAACACCACCTTGCGGAACGTGCGCGCTCGCGGACCTTTCCGTCAGACCGGGGTGAGTAACGCGGGGCTTGTCAAACGTGCGGAACGTGCGCGCGAGGGCCATTCCGCATGTTCCGGGTCGCGGACCGGGTGCCGCGCGTCTAAACGCCGCCAATGAACGGAAAGCAGCTGTCCGCCGCCGCTTGGATATGCATCGCCGCCCTCTCGGTCATCTGGGGCGGGAGTTTCCTCTCGGTCTCCGTCGCGCTGCGGGAGGTGCCGACCATAACCGCCGTCGCCCACCGCGTGGTCTGGGCCGCCATCGCGCTCTGGATCGTCGCGCTCGTCCGGGGCGAGCGGCCGCCGCGCGATCTCAGGATCTGGGCGGCGCTCGCCGTCATGGGATTTCTCAACAACCTCGCGCCTTTCCTCCTTCAGGCGTGGAGCCTGTCCCGGATCGAAACCGGCCTCGTCGGAATCCTCAACGCGACGACGGCGATCTGGGGAATCTGCCTGGCCGCCCTGTTTTTGGCCGACGAACGCCTGACGCCGCTTCGGCTCGCCGGAGTGGCGGTCGGATTCCTCGGCGTCGCCTTCGCCATCGGCATCGAGAACCTCGCCAGCTTCGACCCTCGTTCGCTCGCGCAGATCGCCGTGATCCTCTCCACTCTCAGCTACGCGCTGGCCGGCGTCTGGGCCCGCAAGACCCTTTCCGGGCTGTCGCCGGTCATCGCCGCCGCGGGAATGCTCACGGGCTCGTCCATCGGCATCCTGCCCGTCGCCATCGCGGTCGACGGACTCCCGACCCTGACGCTCGCGCCTTCGACGCTTTGGGCCATCGGCTATTACGCGGTCGCCGCCACGGCCCTCGCATACCTGCTCTACTACAGGATCCTGGCCTTGGCGGGCGCGGGCAATCTCATGATCGTCACCCTGACCGTCGCTCCCGTGGCCATCCTGCTGGGCGCGGCCACCCTCGGCGAGGCCCTGCCGGCCCGCGCCCACGCGGGCTTCGCGCTGCTCGCCGCCGGCCTTCTGCTGATCGACGGGCGCGTGTTCCGCTGGAAAACCCGGCGACGTCCCGATACCACGGCGCCATGATCTACGGAGGCGAGAAGGACTGGATCGACTGCTCCGCGAAGCGGGTGCTGCTCTTCGGCATGTCCGGCCTGGGGAAAACCCGGATCTCGGACATGCTCAGGCGGGGGGCGGGTTATTTCCACTACTCCGTCGACTACCGGATCGGCACGAGGTACATGGGCGAGAAAATCGCCGACAACGCGAAGGCCGAAGCGATGAAGGTGCCGTTTCTGGCGGACCTTCTGCGGAGCGATTCCATCAAGATATCGTCAAACATCACATTCAACAACCTCGCTCCGCTCTCGACCTACCTCGGCAAGCCCGGCGACCCGACCAAGGGCGGCCTGCGGATCGACGAATACCGCCGGAGACAGGATCAGCACCGCGACGCCGAGGTGAGTTCGCTGCTCGACACCCCGTATTTCATCGAACGCGCCGCGCGCGTCTACGGCTACAACGACTTCGTTTGCGACTCCGGCGGTTCCATCTGCGAGGTGGTCGACGCCCACGATCCCGAGGATCCCGTGTTGACAACCCTGTCCGGCGACCTCCTGATGGTTTGGATCGAAGGGGGCGACGGCCATGTCGACGAACTCGCCGAGCGCTTCGACCGGGATCCGAAGCCCATGTACTACCACCCCGACTTCCTGAACGCCAAATGGGACGCGTATCTCGAAGAAAAGGGTGTGGCCGGGGACCGGGTGGACCCCGACGCCTTCGTCCGCTGGATCTACCGGGAGGCGATGGAGCACCGCTCCCCCCTCTACCGGGCCATGGCCGAGAAATGGGGCGTGAGCGTGCCCGCGGCGGACGTGGCGGCGGCGCGTTCCCCCGGGGACGTGGAGGGCTTGGTGGCGGACGCCTTGCGTCGCCGCGCCGACGCGCCTAGGTGACAGCGCATGCCGATCAAACTGCCAGCCGAACTCCCCGCGTACAAAGTCCTCACCGGGGAGGGCGTCATGGTCATGAGCGACGCCGTCGCGGCGCGGCAGGACATCCGCCCGCTCCGCATCGCCCTGCTGAACCTCATGCCGAAAAAGGTCCAGACGGAGAATCAATTCGCCCGGTTGATCGGAGCGACGCCGCTTCAGATCGAGTTCTTCCTGATCCGCATGTCGACCCACAAATCCAAGAACACCGCCGCGTCGCACATGGAGCAATTCTACCGCCCCTTCCCCGACGTCCGCGGCGAGAAATTCGACGGCCTGATCATAACCGGGGCTCCGATCGAGCACCTGCGGTTCGACGAGGTCGATTACTGGGACGAACTCCGGGAGCTGATGGATTGGTCGCTGACGAACGTGCACTCCACCATGGGCGTCTGCTGGGGGGGAATGGCGCTCGCCAATCACTTCCGGGGCGTGCGCAAGCACGACCTCGACGCGAAGGCGTTCGGCTGCTTCCGCCACGACAACATCGCGCCGGAGTCCCCCTATCTGAGGGGGTTTTCGGACGATTGCGTGATTCCGGTCTCGCGCTGGACGGAGATGCGCCGCGGCGAGATGGAGGAGGCCGGTTTCCGGGTGCTCCTCGATTCGAAGGAGGTCGGCCCCTGCCTCGCGCGGGACGAAGACCACGGATTCCTGTGCATATTCAACCACTTCGAGTACGACAGCGGGACGCTCAAGGAGGAGTATGACCGCGACGTGGAATCCGGCTCGGAGATAGCGATGCCGGTGAATTACTTCCCCGGCGACGATCCTTCCCGGCCCCTACAGAACCGCTGGCGCAGCCACGCCCACCTGCTCTACGGCAACTGGGTCAACGAAATCTACCAGTCCACGCCATTTGACGTGGAGGCAATCGGAAGCTGACCGCCCGGGGAGGCCCCGCTCTCACGCGTCCACTCCCAAACCATGCCGCCGCGCCGAACCCGGCCCCTTCCGCACCGATTGTGTTGGAATTCTCGCTTGGAACGCGCGCTTGAACGCCACCGCGGATCCACGGTTCCGATCCGCCGAAAGGCGTGGCGCGCGGCGTTGGCGCGCAATCTTACGTTGTTTCAATAGGGTTCACGCATTTTTGAGACCGTGGTCAAGCTGCTTCCCTCCGGCATCCCGTGACCTCCCCCGCCGCGCTCCCTTG
>JANQKA010000676.1 GCA_028281405.1 Hasllibacter sp.
CTTCGGATCCGGCACCTTCACCGAAAGGACCGCCGTCAGCCCCTCGCGCGCGTCGTCCCCGGTGAACGTCACCTTCTCCTTCTTGGCGATGCCGCTCTCTTGCGCGAACTTCTGGACCGTGCGCGTCAGCGCGCCCCGGAACCCGGCCAGATGCGCGCCACCGTCCCGCTGAGGGATGTTGTTCGTGAATGGCAGGACGTTCTCGTGGTAGCTGTCGTTCCACCACATCGCGACCTCGACTTCGATGCCGTCCTTCTCGCCCTTCACGTGGATCGGCTCGCTCACCAGGGGGGATTTGGAACGGTCGAGATATTTGACGAACTCGCGGACGCCGCCATCGTAGTGAAGCTCCGACTTCGGCCGATCCGCCGGACGGTGATCCTCCAGGATGATCCGGACGCCGGAATTGAGGAAGGCGAGCTCCCGGAGCCGCTTCTCCAGCGTCTCGAAGGAGTAATCCAAATTCGAAAACGTTTTGGTCGAGGCCAGGAATCGGACCAATGTCCCTGTGCGTCCGTCCGCTTCTCCGACCGCGGTCAGATGCTCGACGGTCTCTCCGCCCTCGAACCGGGCCCGATGTTCCTTGCCGCCGCGCCAGATCGTCAAATCCAGCCAATCGGACAACGCGTTGACCACGGACACGCCGACGCCGTGCAATCCACCGGAAACCTTGTAGGAATTCTGATCGAATTTGCCGCCCGCGTGCAGCTGCGTCATGATGACCTCCGCCGCCGAGACCCGCTCCTCGGGATGCGTATCCACGGGAATTCCCCGTCCGTTGTCGGTGACGGACACGCTGGAATCCGAATGGATCACCACGCTCACGGAGGTGGCGTGGCCCGCGAGGGCCTCGTCGATTCCGTTGTCGACGACCTCGTAGACCATGTGGTGGAGACCCGAACCGTCGTCGGTGTCGCCGATGTACATGCCGGGGCGTTTGCGGACCGCTTCCAAGCCCTTGAGAACTTTGATCGAGTCGGCGCCGTATTCCTGCGGCGCGATCGCGGATTCCGCCATCGGGATATTCTCTCCTAGTTGTCGCGTGTCATACGGAATTCCGCCCGCTTTGTCACGGCGGACGCGCCATGTATCGCGTCTTGGAACCGGGCGCCGGAGCGACTTCCGCGCCGCCGTGCGCCCGCTCCCAATTAAGCCCCCGGAGAGCCGGATTCAAGCGTCGGAAGGGGCGATCCGCCCCCCGTCGTCGAGCTCCCAGAACGGGTTGTGCGCGATCTCCCAGACATGGCCGTCGGGATCGGCGACGAGGCCGGAATAACCGCCCCAATGCATCCGACGGGCGGATTGGACCAGAGTGGCCCCGGCCTCCACCGCGCGGGAAATCGACGCCTCGACGGCCTCCTCGGACGCCTCGTTGCGCGCCAGCGTCGACGCGCCGGCTCCTGGCGTCCCGGCGTCGCGCCCCAGCTCCTCCGAAAGGTTCGGCAGCCGGTAGAGGCCGAATTTGGAGCCGCCCATGTCGAAGAACACCACGTCCTCCATCGCCGTCTCCACGGTCCAGCCCCAAGCCTCGTAGAACCGCCTCGACCTGTCGGGGTCCGCCACGCCGAGCGTCACGAGGGTGATTCGGTTTCCTGTCACGTCACGGTCTCCATTCTGCTTTCCCCGCCGTCGTCCGTCACTTTTACACGCGTGGCCCGGTTTTCCAATTCCTCGAACAGCTCCGGCCCCGTCCCGGTCATCCACGCCTGCGCGCCGAGGGCGGTGATCTGCTCATAGAGCGCGGCGCGGTGGTCGGCGTCCAAATGCGCCGACACCTCGTCCAGAAGAAGGAGGGGAGGCGCCCCCAGGCGTTCGGCGAGCGCCCGGACGTTGGCGAGGACGAGCGAAATCAACAGTGCCTTCTGCTCGCCGGTGGACGCGAGGCGGGCGGACACGCCCTTGGCCGCGTGCGTCGCCTCCAGGTCGACGCGGTGCGGCCCGGCCAGGGCCCGCCCGGCCGCGAGGTCGCGCGGACGGAACGCGGCGAACGCCTCGGCGAGGCCTTCCTCCGATTCCGGAAGTTCACCTTCGGGATGCGAGACCTCCAGGATCGACCGCGGAAAAACGGTCCCGCCGGAATCCTGCGCCTCGGACAGCGCCGCGAGCGCGCCCGCCCGGTTGGCGATGATGCGGGCCCCGTGGCGTGCCATCTGAGCCTCCAGCGCGGCGTACCAGCGCGGATCGCCCACCCTGTCCTTCAGGAGTTTGTTCCGTTCGCGCATGGCCTTTTCGTACCCCAGCGTCTCGTCCGCGTGGGCCGGTTCGAACGACAGCGTGGCCCTGTCGAGGAACCTCCGGCGGCCCTCGGCGCCTTCGATCCAGAGTCGGTCCATCGCCGGGGTGAGCCAAAGGACGCGGACGATACGGCCGAGGTCGGATTGCCTGGCGTTTTTTCCGTCGACGCTGATCCGCCGCGGCGATTCCGGTTCCGCCCGGAGTTCGATTTCGTGTGGACGGGCGGGAGAGACGAGGTCGGCCTCGACCCGCCACCCGATGGATTCCGGCCGCCGGGCGATTTCCCCGGTCCCGGCGCGGCGCAGACCCCGTCCCGGCGACAGAAGGGAAACCGCTTCGAGGATGTTGGTTTTGCCGGCGCCGTTCGGCCCGAAGAAGACCACCGGCCTCCCGTCCAACTCCAATCCGCCGCGGAGGTGCGAACGGAAATGCGATAGTCTGAGACCGGCGAGATGCGACATGACCCGCTGACGCCGTCGACGGGACGTTCGGTCCGCCCGTCAGACGCGCATCGGCATGACAACGTAGAGCGCGCTGGCGTCCTCACCTTCGCGGACGACCGCCGGATCGTTGCTGTCGTTGAACTGGAAGACCGCGTCCTCGCGTTCCACCTGGTCGGCGATCTCCTGAAGGTACTTGGCGTTGAATCCGATCTCCAACTTTTCATCGCCATAGGCCACGGGGAGTTCCTCCTCCGCGATGCCGCTGTCGGGGGCGTTGACCGTCAGCTGGAGGCGGTCCTTGTCGAGGGCGAGCTTCACCGCCCGCGACCGCTCCGACGAGACCGTCGAGACGCGGTCGACCGCGGTGTAGAAATCCTTCGCGTCGACCTTCATGCGCCTGGGATTTTCGGCGGGAATCACCCGCATGTAGTCGGGGAAGGTTCCGTCGATGACCTTCGAGGTCAGGGTGATCTCGGAGGTGGCGAACCGGACCTTCGTGTCGGATACGGAAATCGCGACCTGGGCGTCGTCATCGTCGAGCAGCCTCAGGATCTCGCTCACCGTTTTCCGGGGAACGATGACTCCGGGCATCTCTTCGGCTCCCGACGGCAATTCCCCATCGAGGCGGGCCAGCCTGTGGCCGTCGGTGGCCACGCAGCGCAGCACCTTTCCATCGTCTCCGTCCGCCACGTGCATGTAGACGCCGTTCAGGTAGTATCGGGTCTCCTCCGTGGAGATGGCGAATCTGGTCTTGTCGAACAGCCGCCGCAGGGCCGCCGCGCCCACCGTGAAATTAACCGCGAATTCGGAGGAGGCCATTACCGGGAAATCCTCCTTCGGCAGCGTGTGGAGTTGGAATTTCGACCGCCCCGCCTCCACCGTGAGTCGTCCGGAGGCGCCGTCGTCGGCGAGCATCACCAGCGCGCCCTCGGGAAGTTTTCTCGAAATGTCGTGAAGCGTGACGGCGTTGACCGTGGTCGAGCCGGTCCGCTCTACCTGCGCGCCGGCCTTGTCGAGGATCTCGATGTCCAGATCGGTGGCTCGGAAGGACACCGAGTCCCCCTCGGCCTCGATCAGCACGTTCGCGAGGATCGGAATGGTGTTGCGCCTTTCCACGACAGATTGCGCCTGCGCCACGGCCCTGAGCAGATTCGCGCGCTCCATGCTGATCTTCATTTCATCCGTCCTTCGATGTCGACAGGGTGGTGGAGGTTACAGCGCCGCGCATCCCGCGCAAGCCTGAATTCGGCCCCGCCGCCGTAGGCGGCGACAGGTTTTCGAGGCGCGGCGCGCCCTCCGGCGAAGCGTTCCGTCACGGCTCCAGACCCCGGCGCAGGGCCTCGATGTCCCCGTCCAGATCCGTGTCCGTTCGGCGAAGATCCTCGATCTTGCGGCACGCGTGGAGCACGGTGGTGTGGTCCTTGCCCCCGAATCTCTTGCCGATCTCGGGGTAGGAGCGCCTGGTCAGTTGCTTGGACAGATACATCGCGACCTGTCGCGGGCGGGAGATGGAGCGGACCCTGCTTCCGCCTATCAGGTCGGAGACCTTCACGTCGTAGTGGTCCGCCACCTTCCGCATGATGCATTCGACCGTGACCTTGCGGTCCGCCGACCGCAAAAGGTCGCTGAGGCAATCCCGCGCGACATCGATTGTGATCTCCTTCCCTATGAGCGAGGCCAGGGCGGACAGCCTGTTCAGAGCCCCTTCGAGCTCGCGGACGCTCGAGGTGATGCGCTCCGCGATGAACCGCAGCACCTCCGGCGAAATCTCGAGGGTCGGGTGGTCTTCGTGGAATCTCACGATCTTGGCCCTCAGGATCATCAGCCGCAGTTCGAAGTCCGCGGGCCGCAGGTCCACCGCGAGGCCCGAGCCGAGGCGCGAGCTGATGCGCTCCCCGATGCCTTCGAGATCAGGCGGCGGGCGGTCGGCTGAAATGACGATCTGGCTGCCCTGATCCACGAGAGCGTTGAAGGTGTGGAAAAACTCGTCCTGCGTCGAGTCCTTGTCGGCGATGAACTGCAGGTCGTCGACCATCAGGACGTCGACCGAGCGGAACATCGACTTGAAGTCGATCTGGCGGCGGTCGCGCAGAGCCTGGACGAATTGGTACATGAATTGCTCGGCGGACAGGTAGACGATGCGCTTCCCGGGATGGCGGGCCCTCATTTCCCAGGCGACCGCCTGCATCAGGTGGGTCTTTCCCACGCCCACCCCGCCGTAGAGGAACAGCGGGTTGTACGAGACCTTCCCGCCCGCGGCCACGCGGCGCGCGGCCGCCGCGGCGAGCCGGTTGGGTTCGCCGACGACGAATGTGTCGAAGGTGAACCTCCCGTCGAGCGGCGCTCCCGGGATGTCGTCGCCCCGGCGGGGTGTCGCGGAGGCCGAATCCGCTTTGGCCGGCTTCGAAGCCGCCTTGCCCCGGGGACGTTTGGCGCCCGGATTCCCGGAGGGTCCCCCGACCACGACAGCCATTCGGCCGGCCGGCACGCCGACGCTGGCGAGCGCCTCGAGGATTTTCCCGCCGAAGGTGCGTTCGACCCAGTCGCATATGAATTTCGTGGAGGCGGACAGCGTCACCACCCCGTCGTCGAAGGAAACGAAGCCGAGCGGCTCGATCCATTGTTCGTAGTTCGCGCGCCCGAGTTCCCGCCGAAGGCCCTCGCGCACCTTTCCCCAGGTGTCGTCGTTCATCCTCTTACCCGTCCCAGAGGGCGGCCCGCGCCGCCCTTCGGCCCCGGCGGTCAAATTCCGCCGCGCCCGAAGGTCTTCGTCGTCGAGTCCTCCGCCTTTTGAGGGCGGGGGATCCGGCCGACCCCGGCAGAGGGTCGGTCGAATCGTCGGCGACCGGGCGGAGCGCTTTCAGGCGTCCGCGCCGAGCTCCGGCGACCGGCTATGACGGGGGACGGCGAACCGAATCACCGACCGCGAACGGCCGGGTTTGGTTCTCGGGTCTTGGCCCGCGCCGAACCACCGTTCGACGATCCGGCCTTTACGGCGGTGCTTCCGCGGCTGCGCCGCGCCTCCGGTCCGCCCATCGAAAGATGGTTCCGCGTCCGGAGAAGCCTCCCGCGCCCGTTCCTGTCCCAAGCGAAGACGATGTGAATCGCACGGCCATGCTAGCCCCCGGATTCGGCCTCGTTCAACCGAACATCATGCTTGACTCGCGGAAACTTCCGCCCCGGTTCCGGGCGCCGCCGCGGAGCCGGATCCGGGCGCCTCCGGCGGCAATCCGGTGGACCTGGCGGCGCCCCGGGAACCGCCCGGAATCGGCATGAGACCTTTATCCCGCCGGATGGTCCGCCCGGCTTCCGAAGACTCCGATTCCGGATGCCGCCGCGCCCGCCGCCGCCGCCGCGGGCGCTCCCGCCGCGGGACGGAAATGGTCCGGACCCCGGTCGGGGAACCGGGCCGTCCCGGAAAAATTTCGCGCGGCGAATCGAAGCGGGGGCCGAGGCCCGATCCGGAGCGGACCTACCGCGCTCCCCGCCCGCCGAGACCCCCCGTTCCACCCGGGCCGGGCGCGCGCCAACCGGGTTTGCTCCGTGATTCGCCGCGGGCGCAGAACACCGGGTCCGAATCGCCACGGCCCCGTTTCGGCGGGATCGCGATTCGCCATCCCGGAGCGCGCTCCCGGCGGCGAACCGTCCCCCGCCGGCGCCGGTGGTGATTCGGGTTGGAGACCCATGGCGTCGCTGCCTCCGAATCGGTCGGAAGCCATCGACGCGAGGGAAGGGCGGCGTTCGCGGAACCGGTGGCGATTCGGGCTGGCGGCCCATGACGACGCGGACTCCGAATCGGTCGGAAGCCATCGACGCGCGGGATGTTCGGCGTTCGCGGATCCGGTGGCGATTCGGACTGGAGGCCCTTGGCGACGCTGACTCCGAATCGGTCGGA
>JANQKA010000685.1 GCA_028281405.1 Hasllibacter sp.
ATATCGTACGCCGGCGCGAGTTTGAAGGGACCATTTCGCGCATCCTCATACAGAACCGCGAAATTCTTCAAATGGGCGTCTCCGTTCCTGAGCGAGAAATTCGTCACGCATAGGCGGAACATGTCCTCCAGGTTTTGTTCCTTGGCCGGGCCACCGAGTTCTTCAATGGCCTTGAAGAGGTGATGTTGGATGTTTCCCTTGAATTTGTCGTTTGAAGGAAACCTATTCAGGGTGCAGAAATCATCGAATCCAATGCGATTGCCGGGGGTGCCGTCGAAACGTTTTACCGCCAGCATGTTGCCTTCGGTATTCAGGATGGATTCAACGGTGATGTTTCCCGCCGATTTTGCCGCTTGAATGCAAAAATACTCATTCATTGAAAGATGTGGAAAATGAATGTCATCGATTTTGATGATATGATCCACCGAGGAAGTCGTTCGTGGTTTGTGTTTTCCTCTGGAATCGGGATTGATGAGCACCTTTGGCATGAATCCCGACACTCCCGAAGTCATGCCGAATCTATTCAAAAGTTTCCTGGTTGTGGCGGGAGTGACTGTTGCATTCAGTATCTCGTCAATATCGGCAACGAAATCTTCGTCAATTGGTTCCGCGTCCGGGGGGATGGCCTTGACTCGTCCTATCTGATTTCTTCCCGTGACTTCCAGGATGGCCATTTCGTCGAATTTCTCTTCCGGATTGCCAAGTTTATTCTGGATGAATCTGAACAATGAACCCTCGGGGATGTGGGAGGACAGACCCAACGGCAAGCCACCGCCGGAGGTGTATGGGCGTTTCCGGACGGGCATGATCAAACTCACGGCGTCCTTGGCGTGGACTCCGTCGTCGTAGATGAATTCCGAACCGGTGTCGCGTGGATGGAGCCATCCGACGGGACGATCGTTGACGAATACACGAAATTCCACACTTGTTCTCCTGATGGATCGATGCTTCCCGATGTATATACGTTCGCCTTCCCGGTGTCCAAAGTGTTCGGAATTCGATGCGCCTCGTGGTGTGTACTGCGCCACGTCCCCACGTCCGTCCACCTGGAGGGCGGGACGCGGGCTCGCTTACGTCCCGTGGCTCCCGCGGCGAGTCAGTCGGGCGGCCAGTGGCCCTTGGCCCGGGTCTCCGTGGACGACCTCGTGATGGATGCATGGTTCGCTGGGCACCACGCCGGAGTCGCCGACCGCCACAGCGACCGGGACCGCGTCCGCGGCAACCGCCGGTCTCCGGTCATTCGCAAAATCGGCGCTCCCAGGACATCCAGCATGTGTCTCCGGCGGGCCAGGACGCTGGCAGGCGCGAGATCCATGATGGTCCTCCAGCCCTCCCACCCGTGGAAGCCGCCGAGATTGTCGGCCCCCATGAGCCAAACGAACCGGGTGCGGGGAAACAGCCGGACGACCGCGCCCAACGTGTCGACGGTGAGGCACGCGCCGATCATGGTCTCAAGTCCGGTGACCTCGACCCTGGGATGGCCGGGGATCCCGCGGCGGGCCGCGACGCGGCGTTCAAGGGAGGCGGGCGCATGTTCCTTCAGCGGGTCTCCCGGGGAGACCATCCACCAGATCCGATCGAGGCCGAACAGGGCGAGCGGCGTTTTGGTGAAGGCGACACGGCCTCGTGCGGAGGGTCGAAGGAACCACCGAGCAGGCCGACGCGGAGTCCATCGGCGGGGACGGGCGTGAGGTGCCGGTGACATGCTTCCCCAGAACGCTCGCATTCTAAACCGGACCGTGTTCGCGACGAAGTCAACAAGGAGGAGACCAGCGATGAGAAAGTCGCGTTTCACAGATGAACGGAAGGGCGCGGTCGTGGCGGTTCAGGCATTCGTCGCGGCAGCGGCCGTTGAAGTCAGGCTTGATCGGCCGGATCCGGACGTTGGCCGCCGAAGGCCTGACCGCTTGGAAATCGCTCCAATTGTGGCTTGAAGGCCAACGGGGTGCGCCGCGCGGCCAGGAAAGGGGCGTGGACCTGCCGGCGGGACGGCGCGGGCACGGGGCGAGGTTGGATCCATGTCGGTCGATGGAACCGTGGGACCGGGGGGAATGAACAAGGCCGCGGATCGGATCGACTTGTCGCGGTGTTGCTTCCGCTCCAAGCTCGGGGAGGCTGGCGCGGCGTGGGGCGGACGCGGGTCGGGAAGATGGTGTGATCCTTCGATGGGCGTTCGGTGTCACCGATTCGCTCCGTCACGCCCGTGTATCCGTCGTTCCAAGGTCAGAGGTGGACGAACCGGCCGCGGTGTCGGGCCGTCCCTCGATGTTTTTGGATGAGGTCGAGATTTCGCTTTCGCACCCGCTTGTGATGGGGTATGTTGCCGCCGTTGCGAGGGGCCTGCCTCCCCGTGACGCTGCCGGCGGCGGGGCATCCCCGCTCCGCCGTCTCCCCGGGACGGTTCTTCTTGGGATGGGGACGCGCTTCGGCGCGGTCCCGATCGGGGCCGTCCCGGGGTCGCTCCCGCCGCCATTGGCATGCGACGAATCGCCGTGAACTCCGTATTCCCGGGCCCGCCGGGTCCAGCATTCGGAGCGGAGAGGGCGCCTTCATGGATCTGCATTGCCCATGCGCCGTGATGGTGGAGCGGCCGGGTGAACGCGGCCCCGACATCATGCAAGCGGGACCGTTCCTCCCTCCGACGCATGGGGCCGTTTTCGAGGGCAAGAATCCGACCCGGCGGTGCCGGGTGGCACGGAGTGGACGGAACGCGACCGGCCCGGCGGACCATCGTCCGTCCGGTCCCGGTTCGCTTCACGGTATTCGCCATCGTCAAGACTGGACCGGGTCGAGCGAACGACGGGCAAATGTCTCCGATCCTGTCGCTCCGGAGGGATGGACCGCGGGGAGACCGGCGCGGTGACCGGTGATTCGACACGCGGTTGTCGATTCCGTCCTTGACAAACACAAAATCTTGTGTCAGGATTTCCGCCAAGGGGCGTCAGACCCCG
>JANQKA010000689.1 GCA_028281405.1 Hasllibacter sp.
GAAGGGACACGTCGAGGCCCGCCCGGACCAGGGCCGCAACGGCCTCCGCCGCGTCGGGATCCGGGGTTTCGCCGAATTCGAGCCGGACGGGCGCTCCCCCGCCGTCGTCGAACCACGCGCCGTCGGCTCCGGACCGGCCGATCCACGAAGCCCGGCCGAGACGGATCCTTCGCCCGTCCGCGACGCCCTGGACCCCCAGGCCGGGGGACTCGGAGATTTCCCGCGCCGGTATTGGCGTCACCCCGCGCTCCTTGGCCGCCCGCGCGACCGCCCGGCTGACCGGATGTGAGGAACCGGCGGCGAGGCCCGCCGCGAGGGAGAGCCTCCGGTCGTCCAGCTCCGTCTCGAGTCGCGCCTCGCCGATGGTCAGGGTGCCGGTCTTGTCGAACGCCACCAGGTCCACTTCCGACAACCGCTCCAGCGCGGTCCGCGATTTGATGAGAACCCCCGAACGGAACAGCCGCCCCGCGACCACCGTCGACACCGCGGGCACCGCGAGGCCCAGCGCGCAGGGGCAGGTGATGACCAGAACCGCGATCGCGACCTGCGTCGCCCTCCAAACGTCGCCGGTTGCCGCCCACCACGCGGCGAAGGCGAGCGCGGAAAGCAGGTGGACGAGCGGCGCGTAGGCGCGGGCGGCGCGGTCGGCGATGCCGGTGTGCCGCGTCCTCTGGGTCTCCGCCGCGGCCACGAGGGCCGCCATCCGCGCGAGGGCGGTGTCGGGCCCGGCCCGGTCCACGCGGACGGTCGCGAACCCCGTCAGGTTCGTTTCGCCCGCCGCGACGGGATCGCCGGCCCCGGCGGGTTCGGGCCGCGATTCCCCGGTGATGGCGGAACGGTCGATATCCGTGGGCCCCTCGACGATCACGCCGTCCGCGGGAACGCGGTCGCCGGGGCGCAGGCGGATCAGGTCGCCGGGGCGCAGGGCGTCCGCCGCCACCTCCGTCTCGGCGTCCCTCTCGACGAGGATGGCGCGGGGGGCCTCCAGCGCGGCGATCTCGGCCGCGGCGGAGCGGGCCGCCCGGCGTCCCGCCTGGTCGAAGTAGCGGCCGATCAGCAGGAAGAAGGTCAGCGCGAGGGCCGCGTCGAACCAAACGTGCTCCGACCGGCCGGACAGCGCGGTAGAAAGCGACACCACCGCCGCGAGAAGGATGGCGAGGGAGATCGGCGCGTCCATGTTGAGTCGCCCCGATGACAGCGCCCGCAGGGCCGAGGCGAAGAACGGCCGGGCCGCGTAGGCGACCGTGGGAAGGGCGATCGCCGCGGAAACGAGATGGAACAGTTTCGCCGTCGCGTCCGAGGCGCCGGACCAGACCGCGACCGACAAAAGCATCACGTTCATCATCGCGAATCCGGAAACGCCGATCCGGGTCACGAGGCCGCGGAGCCCGTCCGGAGCCGTCCCGGCCCGCGCGGTGTCGAGCCTCAGGGAACGGTGCCCCGCGCGGGCGAGCGCCTCGATCAGAACGTCGTCGTCGACGCCCGGAGCCTCGACCTCGACGCGCTTGCGCGTGAGGTTCACCCGCGCCGAAAGCACACCGGACACGGCCGAAAGCGCGTCCTCGACGCCGCGGATGCATCCGGCGCAGTGTATGTCCGGCAGGTGCAGGGCGCGCTCCGGACGTCCGCCGGAGCCGCCGGAGACGCCGGGGGGCGCGGAGGCCGAATCCGCGACGGTCAAGCGGGAACCTCCAGAATCAGGCGGTGGGCGTAGGTCGTTCCGTCGGGAGCGGTGGCGGATATGTCCACGCGCCAAAGGCCCGGACCGAGGTCGATCGGAATCCCGCCGCCGGAGTCGGGAGCGAGCGGCGACCCTTGCTTCGCGGCCGTGGGGCGCCCGGCGTGGACCGCGATGTCCCGGGCCGGGGCGGGGCGGCCTTCCCGGTCGGAAATGTGGACGGTCAGGAGACCGTCTGCGTATTTCACGTCGACCCGCCATCCCAAAGCCTCCTGGGCCGCCCGGCGGGCGTTGAAGCTTTGGCTGGAGACGTAGGAGTTGCCGACCTCGAGGCCCGGAAACGTGCGCACCGCGTTGACCGCGAGCGTGAGGTTGGCGGCGATGATCACGGCGAAGCCGCCGACGAACATCAGCGCGACGCGTCGTCCGGTCAGGGTCATCTCGACCTCCCGTTGAATTTCGTGTCGGCGTGGGCGCGCTCGCCCCCCGCCGCGTCCACCACCCAGAAACGCGCGTCGGTGACCGCGGTTTCCGCCGCCACGGTGCCCGGCGCGGCGGTGAGGTGGACGCGGATCAATTTCAAACTGTCGGCGGGAACCGTGACGCCAAGGCCGGGTTCGCCCTGAATCGTCATCCGTGCCTCCGTCTCCAAACCGGTGTCGAGGAGGAACAGGCGCGGCTCCCCGTGCTTGTTTCGCAGGCGGATGTCGTAGGTGTTGCGGATCGAACCGTCCGAAAGCGTCACGTGGGTGGGGTTGCGCACCGGAGCGACGGAGATATCGATTTCGGGCCGGATGAACAGGGCGAAGACGAGGGCCGCGCCGACCAGCGACCAGAGGGCGAGATAGGCGAAGTTGCGGAAATTCGCCGCGTGCCTCCACGCCGGAACGGGCGCGCCGCCCGCCGCCTCCCGCGGAGCGTCCGACAGGGCCACGTAGTCGATCAGTCCGCGCGGCCTTCCGATTTTCTCCATCACCTGATCGCAGGCGTCGACGCACAGGGCGCAGGTGATGCAGGCCAGTTGCTGGCCGTCGCGGATGTCGATGCCCATGGGACACACGTTGACGCAGGCGTTGCAGTCGACGCAATCGCCGGGCTCGCGGACCTCGGCGGCGCGCGCGGCCGGTGCGCCGGGAACCCCGGAAACCCCCGGCATCGGAATCACCGGGATGCGTCCGCCGACGCGCGGTCCGACCGTGGGCAGGTCGTCCGCCGCCTTGGCGCGCTTCAGGCCTTTGCCGCGCGGTTCCCCCCGCCAGTCGCGGTAGGCGACTGTGAGGGTGGCGGGATCCATCATCGCGCCCTGGATGCGTGGCCAGGGGCACATGTAGACGCAGATCTGCTCGCGCATGAAGCCGCCGAACACGAAGGTGGTGAAGGTCAGCACGGCGACCGAGGCGTAGGCGACTCCGGGAGCGCGGAGGGCGAGGAGATCGCGGGCGAGGGTGGGCGCGTCGGCGAAGTAGAACACCCAGGCGCCGCCCGTGGCCACGGAAATCAGAAGCCAGAGCCCCCAGGTGGTCGCCTTGAGCCGCGCCTTGCGCATGCTCCAGGGGGCGTCGTGGAGCCGCATCCGGGCGTTGCGGTCGCCTTGGACCCGGCGCTCCACGAGGATGAAGAGATCGGTCCAGACGGTTTGCGGGCAGGCGTAGCCGCACCAGACCCGCCCCAGGGCGGCGGTGAACATGAACAGGCCGAGTCCCGCCATCACGAGAAGTCCGCCGACGAAGTAGAATTCGTGGGGCCAGATTTCGATCCAGAAGAAATGGAAGCGCCTGTTGGCGAGATCCACGAGCACGGCCTGGTCTGGCAGATTGGGACCGCGGTCCCAGCGGATCCAGGGGGTGACGTAATAGATCGCCAGGGTCGCCGCCATGATCCACCATTTGAGGCGGCGGTACACACCTTTGACGCGGCGCGGGAAGATCGGCACGCGGGCCGCGTAGAGCGATTGCGGTTCGGTCGGTTGGGACGACATGCGGACCCTCAGCCGGTGGCGCGTGGGCCGCCGGGAATCCCGGGGTCGGCGTCACGCGCGCGGGCGGCGGAGACCCGCCATGACTGGATGCGGCTCCCGCGAAATTGGTGGTCGGCGACGCGCGCGAGGGCGGAGGAGACCGCGGCTGAACGGCTCGGCGGCGGCGCGGTCCGGGGTTCGGCGTCGCGCGCGCGGTCGGCGGAGACCGGCCGAAGTGGACGGCGCTGTTCCGCGCTCCGGCGGACGGCGCTCCTGTCACTCATCCGCCGCGGTCCCCGCGGGTTCGCCGCCGCCCAGGGCGTGGACGTAAAGCGCCACGGCGCGGATCTCCTCCTCGCTCAGGCGTCCGCCCCACGGCGGCATGACCCCGAAGGGCCCCACGATGATCGACTGGGCGACGCTCTCCTCGGAATCCCCGTATAGGGAGATCGCGTCGGTCAGGTCCGGCGCTCCCTGAAGCCTGTCCCCCTTTCCGTCGTCGCCGTGGCAGACGGAGCAGTGCTCCGCGAAGAGGGAGCCGCCTTGGCCGGACAGCGGGTCGAGGCCCGACGGCAGGGATCGGACATGCGCGGCGAGGACCGAGATTTCCCCGTCGCTCAGGGTTTCCCCGAAGGAGGGCATTTCCGACCAGCGGGCGTCGGGATCCTCGTCGTTGCGGATGCCGTGGCGCACCGTGAACAGGATGTCCTCCACCGTGCCTCCCCACAGCCAAGCGTCGTCGAGCAGGTTGGGGTATCCGGTGAAGCCCGCGGCCCCGGCGCCGTGGCACTGCGAGCAGTGGCTGCGGAACACCGCCGCGCCGGCGTTCAGGGCGAAGCCGTGCAATTCGGGATCCCCGGGGACGAGCGCGGGGTCGGTTTCCCTCAGGGCCCGCCGGACATCGGCCTGGCCCTCCTCGACCATGGCGATTTCCTCGGCCAATTCCGCGCGGGAGGACCAGCCGAGGGTTCCCTTGGTGGAATCGGAGATCAGCGGCCACGCCGGATAGAGGACCACGTAGACCAGCGACCACAGCACGGTGGCGTAGAAAATCCAGAGCCACCAGCGGGGCAGGGGGCTGTTGAGCTCCTCGATGCCGTCCCAACTGTGGCCGGTGGTCTCCGTGCCGGTGACGGGGTCGACGCGGGGCCCGCTCATTTTCCGTCTCCGGTGTCGGGACGGTCGTCGTCGCGGAAGATCGCGTTGGCGGCGTCGTCGTGGATTTCGCGGCTGCCCGGGCGGTAGGCCCAGAGGCAGACGCCGACGAAGATCACGGTCAGCGCGAGCAGCATCCAACTGTCGGCGAACGTCCGCAGGAGGGAATAGGTTTCCATGTCCGTGTCCTCAGCGGCTGGGGTCGGCGACGAACGTGGAGAAGTCCACGAGGGTGCCGAGCATTTGCAGATAGGCGATCATGGCGTCCATTTCGGTCAGGGCGTCCTGCCCGTCGAAATTGCGCGTCTGGGCGCCGGGGTAGCGTTCGAGCAGCCCGTCCCAATCCCCGTCGGGATCGGCCTGGGCCCCGAAGTCGGCGCGGGCGTTCTCGATCATCGCGTCGGTGTAGGGGACGCCGACCAGTCTGTGGGTGGCCAACAGCTCCCCGACGTGCTCCCCGTCGATGGTCGCCCGGAGCAGGAAGTCGTACTTCGGCATGACGCTTTCGGGCACGACCGTTTGGGGATCGATGAAATGGTCGACGTGCCACTCGTCCGAGTAGCGGCCGCCGACGCGCGCGAGATCGGGGCCCGTGCGCTTCGAACCCCATTGGAACGGATGGTCGTACATGCTTTCGGCGGCGAGCGAATAGTGGCCGTAGCGCTGCGCCTCGTCCCGCATGGGCCGGATCATCTGCGAATGGCAGACGTAGCATCCCTCGCGGATGTAGATGTCGCGTCCGGCGAGCTCGAGCGGCGAGTAGGGGCGGACGCCGTCCACCTCCTCGATCGTGTTCTCCAGCCAGAACAGCGGGGCGATCTCGACGATTCCGCCGATCGCGACCACGACGAAGGACGCCGCCAGAAGCAGGGTGGCGTTCTTTTCCAGCGTCCTGTGCCGGTCGAGCAGTCTTTTCCGCTTCGCCCCGGGGGCCGGTCCGCCGGGCGCCGCCGGTTTCGTTTCGTTGTCCATGTCCGGTCACTCCGCGGGGATGGTTGCCAGGGTGGGGGCGGCGGCGCGGGTCCGGGCGGACGACCGGATGGTCATCCACATGTTCCAGACCATCACCAGCGCGCCGGCGAGGTAGAGGACGCCGCCCAGCCCGCGCACGATGTACATCGGGTATTTCGCGGCGACGGTGTCGGCGAAGGAATTGACCAGGAAGCCGTTGTCGTCGACCTCGCGCCACATCAGTCCCTCCATGATGCCCGTGACCCACATCGACGCGGCGTAGAGGACGATGCCGATGGTGGCGAGCCAGAAGTGCCAGTTGATGGCCGCGATCGAATGCATCCGCGCCGCCCCCCAAAGTTTGGGGGTCAGGAAGTAGAGGCAGCCGAAGGTGATGAGGCCGTTCCACCCGAGGGCGCCGGAGTGCACGTGGCCGATGGTCCAATCGGTGTAGTGGCTGAGGCCGTTGACCGCCCGGATCGACATCATCGGTCCCTCGAAGGTCGACATGCCGTAGAAGGCGAGCGAGGCGACGAACATGCGGATGATCGGGTCGGTGCGGATTTTGTCCCAGGCGCCCTCCAGCGTCATCAGGCCGTTTATCATGCCTCCCCACGAGGGCATCCAGAGCATCACCGAGAACACCATGCCGAGCGTCGACGCCCAGTCGGGCAGGGCGGTGTAGTGCAGGTGGTGCGGGCCGGCCCAGATGTACAGGAAGATCAACGCCCAGAAGTGGATGATCGAAAGCTTGTAGCTGTAGATCGGGCGCCCGGCCTGCTTGGGAACGAAGTAGTACATGATGCCGAGGAATCCGGCCGTCAGGAAGAAGCCCACCGCGTTGTGGGCGTACCACCACTGCGTCATCGCGTCCTGGACGCCGGCGAACACCTGGACGGATTTCGAGCCGAGGATCGAGACGGGGATGGAGAGGTTGTTGACGACGTGCAGCATCGCCACGGTGACGATGAAGGCGAGGAAGAACCAATTGGCCACGTATATGTGGCGCTCCCGCCGGTTGATCAGCGTGCCGAGGAACACCGCGAGGTAGGCGACCCAGACGATGGTGAGCCAGATGTCCACGTACCACTCGGGTTCGGCGTATTCCTTGGACTGGGTCGAACCGAGAAGGTATCCGGTCGCGGCCAGCACGATGAAGAGCTGGTATCCCCAGAACACGAACCAGGCGAGGTTGCCGCCCCAGAGCCGGGCCGCGGAGGTCCGCTGGACCACGTAGAACGACGTCGCCAGAAGGGCGTTGCCGCCGAAGGCGAATATCACCGCCGAGGTGTGGATCGGGCGCAGGCGGCCGAAGTTGGCGTATCCCTCCGACCAATCGAAGTTCAGCGCGGGGAAGGCGAGTTGAAAGGCGATGAACACGCCCGCCAGAAAGCCGACCACGCCCCAGAAGGCGGTGGCGACGACTCCCGCTCGAACCGGGCCGTCGAGGTAGGTTCCGGGATCGTGGGCGGGGCGGGGATCCCCCGCCCGGCGGATCTCCCACAGGAACAGCCCCCCGGCGACGAGCATGACGATGACCGCGTGGACCTGATAGGCGGGGTCGCGGCCCCAATCCGCGGCGATCGCCGCGGCGAGCGCGATCAGGGCCAGGGCGGCGGGCCTGAAGATATCCATGTTCTCGTCCCTCCGTGCGTGAACGCCCCTTGGGTAGGGCGTCGGCCGGGGAGCATCAATCGATTCGCGGACGGGAATTTGACCCAGATCAAGGTTTCGGAATTCCCGCCGGCCCGCGGCAAGGTTTCGCCGCC
>JANQKA010000700.1 GCA_028281405.1 Hasllibacter sp.
CCACGACGGGGCCGGAGACTCCGCGTCCCTTCAAGTGCCGGGCGAGACCCTTGCCGTGGCTGGCGAAGATTTCGGGTTCCAGATACCGATATACCTGTGGCATTGCGATGGGCTTTATCACCTCCATCCTTTCCTTCAGCGCGCCGTCCGCGCGCTCATCCGGCGTGATCTCGAACGGTCGCTCGGATCCGTCCGGCTTGCATATCGCGAGTGAGCACCATCCCCAGGGAAGAAACACCCCGTCGTGGGTTCGCCGTTGCCGGTCGATCTCCTTGAGCGTCTCTTCGAAGGCGGTGAGGCTGTCGCCCTCGATTAATATCAGTGCGTCTTGTCCCAACAGCCCGGCGTGTACGGGGAGCATCGTGTCGGAGACGCCGTATCCGCGGAACAGCAGGCGGGAGCCAACCTGATCGACCGTCGTGCACAGGATCGTGGGTTGGTCCGGCCTCCTGCACCATTCGGCTTCGAGCGGCATTCCTCCGTAAAGGGCGGAGACATGAAGCGGGTCATCGCCGCCCGACAGGGCGGATAGCCGCGTCGCCATCCGCCCGATCGCGTCGTTGCCGCCGACGGAGTCCCTCAGCTTCGCCGCGATCCGAAGGGCGCGGGCGTGGACCCGGTCGTCGACGATCCTCCTGTCGACCGCGTTGACCACGCGCATCGGCGCGGATCGTTCGCGCTTGCCCGCGCTCAGGGCAAGATGAAACACCGCCACATCGAGCGCGGCGGTCTTGCCCGCTCCGGACTGCGCCACGACCGCGGTCGGCCAGATGTGGAAGTCCGCGACATCCTTCATCAGCCTGACCTGCCATGCGTATGGCGGAACGCCGTGAATGGCTTCGAACGCGGCCGGGAAATCTTCGGTGGAGAGGGCGGGGAGTGTCGTCATGGGTGATCCCGATGCTGATGGAACGAAACCTGTTGAATCCCGAAGAGGTTCGGCGCAAGTGGAGATCTCAGAAACGGAAGCGCGACACGGTGTCCCCGGGTGGGAAGGTCGGCCACCTGAAATGGGCCGCGGCGGATCGCTCGGACTTCGCCAGGGATCGCCTGTTCCGGGACGGCCCGCTTGCCAGGGCGGACCTTGTGGATAGGTTCGGAACATCTGGAGCGCCGGCGACGGAGGAATTGTCGCGGTAGTGCGCCGCCCTCGGAGTTGGAATCCGATACGACGTGTCGGAGCGGCGATACATTGCGACGGAACGTTGCGCGTCTTCATCCCGCGGCGCGGACAGGATCCTCGGGGAAATCCGCGCGGTCGGCGAGGGGTTGACGGCGGGTGGGGATTGCCATCCCGCGGGCGGCCTCCGGAGGAGATCGCCGGGATGATCCGTTCCACTCCGCAAGAGTCGGTCCCGCGGGATGTGCTGTGAGTTCAGGGACTGGTTGGGCCACGGGGCGATGGTTGTTTCGCTGGACCACCCGGAGCCGCGCCACGTCCATCTGTCGCCCCACTCGCTGGTGCATGTCGGGATGCGCCGGCACGTCCGCGCCCTCGACGGCGGGTCGGGTGGATTCTGTTATTCCCAGCCGACGCGGCTGTCGGAGACGAAACTGGCTGGTTCGTCGACGGTTTCGGCGGACTACGATGTGGACTGGATGCGGTATGGGACGCTGCGCATCCGGTCGAACTCCAGGCAGTCCGCACGCCGCTGGTCTTAGATCGCTGACGAATGGGATGTTCCTTTGGAAGGGCTGGAGATCTAGACGCGGAGCTCCGTCGCTCCTCATGTGCTGCGTCGATCGGGGGATGGCCGGGGATGGCGGCGGCGTTTCAACTCCGAACGAACGGGTCGGCGACCGTGAATCATCCGCGATTCTCGAAGGTCCACCCGCCCCGGCCACTCCCGCCGGCTAAAGCGACGTTGGCATTCGATTCCACCATTCCGGATTGGATTCCGCGATTTTGAGGTTCATGGCCGCAAGGAGGGAATTGTAGATCCTCCATCTGGAACGGGCCCGCTCACAAGATGCGCGGTGGGAATGTTGACGGCGGATTGACGCGGGAGGCGGGCATCAGCCGGTCCCGCGGCGATTCCGGCGGAGGGTGTGCTTCCGTTAATGATTGTCATGATCCCGCGGACGATTTACATCACATCGCAATCGGCATGGAGCACCGCCGCGATGTGTAGGAACGGCATTTTCGAACGTCCCTCGTTCGGCGAACCGCTAGGACAGGCGAAGTCCCGGATCCATCGCAAGGTGGGGAGGTATCGTCCTGTGGGCGTGACGCTTTATCCCCGCCGCCGTTTCGAACCGAAGCGGACGCGAAGGTCGATTTCCTGCTTACAAGCGTCGCCGGAGGCGAAGCATCGGCTCAATTGGCGCGCTCATCGGGAGTCCGCCGAAGTCCACGCTCATACCCACCGGGTAGGATGGCGGCCGTGGTTGATTGAAATAGTTCCGCGGACATTCACCTACCCGCATACTTTGGTATGGAGGAACACGGGGCGTCGCATTCATTCCATCACATGGCCGCGGCATGAAACCAACAATCCGACCACCGACATTCAGCCCTCGAATCGAGGGGCTGGAATTCCGGCGGGAAATGTCGGAGAAATCCGCGACCTGCGAATTCACCTCGTACCGGGGGAGGCGTCGTGAAATCATCAACCAGCGCGGACCGCCGCTTGCCGATGTTCGGAGAGGGTGACACGGACGCGGCCGACGGAGTCGGTCACCACTCGCGGAGCGTGGAGGTGAATCGACAGAAAAGCGGTATAATGGAATTCGCCTCCTACGGGGATGACTGGGACGGAGACGGAGCAAAAGGAATTCCAATGGCGGCGGTCCAAGCCGCCCTTGATTTCTCGAACGTTCTTGAGCGGCGATTTCCCGGGAAGCATCCCACGGGAATTTCTCCCAGTCCCGATGGTGAAATTTTCTTCTACTGGAAGAACCATGAGAGGTACGCGGAGGTGAACTTCGAGGGTGATGGCGGCGTCTCGCTGTGTTGGGAGGACGAGGCCGGGATCACGCAATTAATAGAGAATCGGAATTTCGACATCGCGAAACTGGATTCATGCCCTGTTTGGAAATTCATCTCTGATTTCCTCAGCGACTTCCATCAAACCGAATAACGCTTGCAAAGATTGATTTCGTCGCGAAAATACTTCGATGAATTTTGCTCGGCCGAACGGGCGCCGCCGTATTTCTGGAGAGTTCACGCGTCTGCCGACCCACGCTTTCCATGTCGGAAAATGATTCGGAGAATCGTTTTGTTGATTGAGAGTGAAGCGTTCGTTGATGGAACGCTTCGCATCGCGGAGGTCCACGCATCGCGCCGGGGTCGCCGCCTTCGTCGAGAATTCCGAGGGCCTTCCCGCCGACGTGGCGGATATCACTTCGGAGCGACTGAAAAACGGCCCCGGAGTCGCCTTGAAGTTTTCCGCGCACGTAAGTGCTTGCCCGCCTTCCAATCCCGCAACTTGGCGGAGCGTCCTGCGCTCCGGATAAGTTCGGCGCTTTCCACCAGTTTCACCCTACTTCATCGAAGACTGCGGATGCTCACAACGCGGTCGGTAACGTTCTCGACGCATCGGGAGATTCCGGTCACCGGGCCGTGACAGCGAGATTCGTCGTGCGTGGCGATTTCCATGCGCTGTGTCGCCTCTCTTCCGGTCTCCCCACGGCAAACGGACATTCCACTCCAAGTCAACCGTCCCTTGAATCCTGTCGCGGAGCTTCCTCACCGCCCCGGTCGGGAACGTTTCCGGCGCATCGAATTCGCCGCCAACAACGCACAGTTCGCGTGACCCGGCGTCCGGTGGCGATACCGTGCGATTGGCGCGGACCGCCCGGATTCCACCGACCGGAACCAAGGAGACCCATATGCGGGGTTTCGTTTGGACGCGTGGTAAATCGGTGAAACCGGCACCCACCACGAGGGGAATTTCTGGAAATTCCAAACACCGCGCATCTTCGGAAACTACGGTAGAAAATCCATGCTTTTTGGAAAGAGTAGTTTTGTGAAAAAGTTCTCGCAATTATATATGGAGGCGGCCCCGAATGATGACCTTCCCAGACCGTGGGTTGAAGTTCCGCAATAGCTAAACTCGGGTATTTCATGACGTCCTTGGAGAAATTCGGGCCCGCCAAGAAAAGGAAGGTGGATTGATTCAAAGATTTTGGACTTGTGTACTCGACGCGCGAGGCTTGGAATTGGGACCGGATCAATTCTTGGGATGCAGAATCCCGCGGTCGATCTCTTTGATCTGAAGATTCAAGGATTTTCTTCAATTCTCGCTCTTGGACAAATTACCAAAGTACGCATGAGAATGATGCGGATTATTTGGCTGCGTACTGCGAAACATTCGATTGGATTCGGTTCCTCGGAACACCCGCCCGGCGTCAATCCGTGAACTCCGGTCGATTTCAATCCCCGTGCTTGAAAGGCATCGTGGGATTCTTCCGCCGTGATTGAAGCTGAACGGTCGAAGGACAGCTTACCCGCATCCTTTCCCGTCGGAGCGAAGGCTACCCGAAGCGGCATGCAATTCTTCATACAATTGGGATGAATTTGACGATATTGCAGCTCGTCTTTGTCCTTGATCCTTGTCACTAAATCACCATTGTCATTTTGTCAAACCGATGGAGGAACTCCGGAGAAAACTCGTCGAAAGATTCGTGCTCGAATAAATTCCCATCGGGAGATCCCCGGTCAAGCTCAATCGCTCCGTTGGGCGTGATCTCTACGCTGAAATTCCACCCGCGCGAGTCGAATTCCACGAACACGCCGCCGCTTTCCGTCGGAGCGATGCGGAGCAGTTCCGCGAATTCCGGGCGTGAGCAC
>JANQKA010000705.1 GCA_028281405.1 Hasllibacter sp.
GGGATTTGCAAGGAACACGAAATCGCCTTCGACCTTATTGTCCGTGGGCTTCCCGGAACGCCACGGCCTCAGTCATCGTCGATATTTGGAGGCGGAGGAACACCTTCGAATTCGACGTCGGATAGGATTTGCCCCGTCCAATCTCGAAGAACCCCGCACGCTTTTTCGACGATCTTAAGGTGCTCTAAGATCTCAATATCCCGCAGCTCCTTCGTGGAGAATTCTCCTTCGGGAGATCGTTCGAGCGTCGCGACGCGGATTGGCCCCGCGACGCCCGCGGGAGCGGTTCGGATAACATGCTCGATCGCCCATGTGGCGAGGAAAAGCCCTTCCCGGACGTTCGGCGGCCCGCTCGGGCAGTAGACGTCAACAAGAAATCGCAGGAAGGGATCCGCCGATTTCTTCCCGATTCCCGCTGAATAATAGAAGTGATCGCCATCCAAAAGCCGAGGCTGCAACCCGCCCTCGAAAATACAACATCGATGAGCCGCGTCCTGACCGTAGGCCAGAACCGCGTCCAAATCGATCTCGTCGCCAACTCCAGTTCCCAGAAATTGTTCGATCACCTTTCGAGACAACTTGAGCGGATTATCAATCGCGCGATATGAATTCGACTTGGGCGCGTCCAAAGTCTCAACTTCGGCACGGAACCTCTCGCCGAGACCCTGGTCGCCCGCGTAGGCGAGGTCCGCCCACCTTCGAGGGTGAAGAGCTTCCTCCCCTTGTGATGCGCGACGTCAACGCCGCCCAGATTGGATGTCAACATGCTGTCGGCGGCGACAACGACGCCGTCGGAGCAATGGAAACCAACTACAACCGTCATGAGCGGAATAATATGTTAACTGCCATGTCGGGATAATACTTTAATATCGCCGCCGCCAATTGTTCGAAGGTGAGATTCCTCACCCACTCCACAAGGCGACGCAGGAAGGAGCCAACCCTGTCAGGAAACCCGTCCAACACGGCGTGGCCTGCCTTGTAGCCCTTGGGGGTCAGGGCAAATTCCCTGTAGCGGGCCGGATTCCGCTGTTCGACAAGACCTTCGCGCCAAAGTTCGTCGAGCACGTCGTACACGCCCCTGTCCAAGGGCCCGTAGTCGTGGGCCACGAAGTCGAAGTGCGGGCCGCCGACATACTCCGCGGCCTCGCGGTCCACGAGGAAGAGCATCCTCTGAACCTGGGACGGGGAGAACGTCGCGTTCCTGCCCCCAGCGGCGAACGTCGCCAACAATATGTCGCGTCTGTCCATCGATTGCTCCTTCGCCGTTCTTTCCGTCTCGAATGTAAGCGTCCGCTGGACAAAAGACAAGCCCCCCGAACGGGGACGGACGCGCCTCGCCGCGGATTTCCGGTGATTCACCCATGGATGCGCACGCTCCGACCCGCCCGGGCGCGACGGACGATTCAACCGTCGGCCTCGCGCCCGCCGGGACGCCATGGCTGCGGCACGGTTTCGAACCGCCGGCCGAGAGTCGCCCTCGCGCCCGCACGGACGTCATCGCCCATGATCGGCCCGAAGCGGTTAACGACCCGTCGCCCTCGCGCCCGCTCGGCCGCCATGGTCCCTCCCGGAAGCCACGCTCCGCCCTCCGGCGGACTCGGGAACCGCCTCCGGGAAGTCGGAGCCTCCGCCCGGACCGCGTCGCGGGAGACGACGATCCCGTTCCAGGAATGTCCACATGCCTTGGATCAAGCCGAAGGCGGCGATTCGTTGGCCCCGCAACGCGCCAAGCCGGTAAAATGCCGAATTGTACCGCTTTTCATCGCCGATCCGTCCGGTAAACCGCACTTTCCCGCGCATCGGGGAACGGAACCCGTCGTTCGGTCATGTCGTGACGCGGATAATCGCGCCGATATCGAATGGAGTTTCCCGGCCCGCCGCGGGCGACCGCGGCGGGTGGATGTGCAATGTGGCATGTCGCGCGGTCCGCGTGAAACCGAAGCCCGCCCTGAAATACCCGCTGATTCGGAAGATCAGGAACACTTCAAGATTACATGGTTGTCGGGCCAACCCCTTCTCGGAAAACATTGAACGGGCGCCCCCGCGCCGCCAAACGCCGGCGCCTCCGGATGCCGGCGTCCCTTGCCGACAAGCCGTCCTGACCTCACCACACGCCATCCGGACCTCACCACACGCCGTCCGGACCTACCACACGGCGAACATCTCCTTAGCGGGGGCGGACGGATAGCCGGCGTAGGTCTTTTGTATGGCGATCTGGTCGACGATGAATTTCGCGTCGTGCCAGACTCCCCAGA
>JANQKA010000711.1 GCA_028281405.1 Hasllibacter sp.
TGGCACGCGTTCTGGGCGGAAGGGGGCGACGTTCTGATCGTCGAGGTGTCCACGGTCAACGACGACCTGACCGACAACGTGTTCGCGGAGCCGGTCGGAAGGTTTTCCGAGATCGAGGAGGACGAGGCGCCGCTTCATCTTCTGGTGTCGGACTACTGACGGCCGCTCCCCGATTCGGAAGTGTCCTTGACGAACCGCGTTCATCCCCGCCTCGACACGGGCCGCGCGATCGCCGACGGCGGTCGCGGAGGAGCGGTCGGGGCTCGCCGCGCGCGCCGGGCGGACTCGTTTCCCGCGGATGAACGATACGAAGCCGCGGAGGCGGGACGGCGTTCGAGGAGGTTCCTGGCGTCCCGCCCAGGGGAAGGGAGGGCGTTTCGGAGCCCGCCGAGAATTCGCGACGGAGGCTCCACCCCGACCCGCGGACCGCCGACGGTTCCGCGTTTCCGATCCAGGCGCGGGACCACGGGACGGCGGCTTCCGCAATTCCTCGGGCGGTTGGTGGGCGAAGGGAACGGCGCGGTGTGGCGGACGGCGGAACGGGATTATTCGTCAGCCACCGAATTCTTCGGTCTTTCGGAGGGGCTCCGGGTGATTCGCCCCTCCCGGGCCGGGCGGCGTGGATTATCCCCGGATTCAAATGGCCCGCCGTGGTGCGCGGTGCGCCGCTGCGGAGGCGCCCGAGGCGTGGCTGGCTTTGTTGGCGAAGGAACAGCGCGGAGGCGCAAAGGGAATTTCGTAAGCCGACGTGTTTTTTGGACCTTCGACGAAGGGCCACGGGTGATTCGCCCCTCCGGGCCGGGAACAATGTCGACAGGCCGAAAACATCGGCGTTCGCGAGCGGTCGGAGGCGGAGGCGGTGATTCGCGAATCCCCGGCGGGTTGTCCCGACGGTTCGACGATGACGGGCGGAGGACGGCCCGATCGTTCGGGACCGGAGACAACATCCGCGATTGGTCGTCGTCGGTGGGTGGTGATTCGCGATTCGCGCGGGGCGATTCGCGGACCCCGTGGCTGGCGTTTTGCGCGACCGAAGATGAGGCGCAGGGCGTGATTGGCTTGAAATCCGCACCGGGGCGAACACCACAACGGGTGTCACTTTCGTTTGGGACAGTACACTAGCCGCCCGGACGGGCCGCGGACGGCGGGCGCATGTGCGACGCGGAGCGGGAAATGGGATCGGATAGACGCCCACATGCGCGATCAATCATCGTCGGCGGTGATTCGCCATCAATTTTTTGTGGATTCCGGCCCGGGACGGGCGAATGCGCGGTCGATCCCGAAGGCGGGCGTCACTCGGGGTCAACCGGTGGCCGGGGCATGCGGATCGACGGCAGGCCGTCGGAGTCGCCCGCGCCCGCGCAAAGGCTGGCGAGTTTGCGCGGCTCCCCGTAGGGCCATGGCGTGCCGCGGTGCATGACGGCGCGTTGATCCCAGATCATCACGTCGCCCACGCTCCAGTCGTGCGAATACACGTAACGGGGCCTGGAGCAGAACGCGGTCAACTCGTCGAGAAGCGCCTCGCCCTCGGCCTCTCCGTATCCGTCGACCGCGAAGGCGTGGCTGGCGATGTAGAGCGCCTCGCGGCCGTTCACGGGATTCGTCCAGACCGAGTTCCAATGTTGGTCGGGCCACTTGTGGAACATCGGCAGCCGGGCGAGTTCGGCGGAGATTTTGGCCCGCGAGTGGCTGTATCGGTGCCGGACGCCGCGGCCGCGGACGCGGGCTTTCATGTCCCCGGGCATCCCGGCCCAGGCGGCGCGGGTCGAGGCGAGTTCGGTGGCGCCTCCGGTGGACGGCACCACCTTGGCGGTGATCATGTTGATGAGGGCGGGCGTCGGCATGAAGGTGCTGTCCGAATGCCAGAGGAAGTTGGCCTTCAGATTCAGGGTGTGAAGATCCATCTCCCCGGAGGTGGAGCCGTCTTCGCCGATGTTCGTCACCTCGGGGATCCTGAACGCCTCGCCGCTCTTCCGCTCGTCGGACTTGCGGTCTTCGATCGGTCCAAACAGCCCCGCGATTTCCAGATGCTTTCCGGGGGTCATGTTCTGGTCCCGGAACAGGAGGGCGGAGTGCTCCTCGAACAGGGCGCGGAGGATGGGGAAAAACCGCTCCGCCGTGACATCCATCAGGTCGACTCCGCGCACCTCCACTCCGAAGGTCGGCGAGAGGGGGACGAGATCGAATCCGCTCACGGGAGTCTCCTTCCGATGGGGACGGCGTCCGCGCGGAACCGGGATCCGGTCTCGGGGGCGGTCGCCGTTCCACCGAACGCGAACCGCGTCAGCGCGGGTCCGGGCTCCCGCCGGGGCGGGGTCATTTTCCGAGGCGCACGTTGTTCCCGGCCTGGCGTTCGGCGGACGACCAGCCGATGTATTCGAAGGCGAGCGGCGCGGCCGCCGAGCTGACGGCGATCACCGCGAGGGCGGCGAGAAAAGATCTCATCTGGTTTCTCCGGTTGCGTGCGTGAGGAAGTCTATCAGATCGGCGCGGTCGGAGGCTCGCGCGATGACCTGCATCGGCATTTTCGAGCCGGGGATGTAATGGTCGGGGCCCTCGTCGAAAAGGGCGTCGAGGGTTTCGGGGCTCCAAACGATGTCCGAGGCGCCGAGCGTTTCGGAATAGGGGTAGCCGGCGACCGCGCCGGCGGGGCGGCCGAACACGGCGTGAAGCGTGGGCCCGGCCTTGCGTCCTCCGTCCGGGGTCAGCGCGTGGCAGATCGAGCACTTGCGCATGAACTGGCGCTCTCCGTTGGACATTTCCCCGGGGTCGCGCAGAAATCCGCGTTCCCCGACCGCGGCCGGACCATGGTCCGACAGGTCGGCCACCGGCCAGGACCAGACCGAATCGGACAGCCCGCCCGCGTGAAGGCGTTCGCCGCCGTCGTCGAAGGCGAGGGCCCAGACGGGGCCCCTCCGGGTGGCGCGGAAATCCTTGGCGATGCGCCATCGGGCGGTGTCGATGATCATGATGTAGCCTTCGCCGTCTCCCACGGCGAGGCGTCCCGGGGCGCGGGCCATGGCCAGGATCGGCCTCCTGCCGAGCGTGAAATCCGCGATTTGCGCGCCGGTCCGGGAGTCGACGATCCGGGTGCCGCCGTCCACCGCCCCGTAGGCGAGCCAGCCCGGGCCGAGGGCGAGCGTGTTCACGCCGAATCCGTGTTCAACGAGGCGCTGCGTCTCCCGGCCGGAGGCGGCGTCCCAGGCCCTGACGGTGCCGTCGGCCGAGGCGCTGATCAGCCGGCCGGGGCCGTCGAACACCACGGAGTTCACGGGGCCCCCGTGTCCCCGCAACAGGGCGGCCCGTCCCGTGTCGAGATTCCAGATTCCGATTTCGCCGTCCCACGAGGCCGTGGCGGCGCGGAGGCCGTACACGGCGATGGAGGCGATTTTGCCTCCGTGCCGCCCGATCTCGCCGCCTTCGCCGGTGGCCAGCGACCACCGCCGCAGCGCGAAGTCGTCGCCCGCCGAAAGCGCGGTGCCGTCTCCGACGAAGGCGACGGCGGTGACGGCGGCCGCGTGACCCTCGAGCCATAGGGGCGACCGGTCGGTCCACAGGCCGACGGAGTTGTCGAAACTCGCGGTCAGGACGCGGCCGCCGCCGTCCGCGGCGATCGCCATCACCGGCCCGCCGTGTCCCTTGAGCGTGTAGAATTCGGCGGACGCGGAACCTCCCGCGAGCGTCAGCGCGATCACCGCGGCCCCGGCCCGCCGGAGCGGTTCCATCGGACGTCCGCGGGTCACGACCTCATTCCGCCGCGGGGGCGGCTCCCTTGGCGGCCGGGGCGTCGGCGCCGTCCTTCGGCGCGGCCCCTCCGGCCACCTCCTCGTACCACAGCGAATGATGCTCCCGCGCCCATTGCTTCTCCACCTGGCCGGATCCCATGGCGTCGAACGCCCCCTCCATTCCGACGGTGCCGATGTAGATGTGCGCGAGGACGATCGCCATGAGGACGAAGGCGACGATCGAGTGCCAAAGCTGGGCGTATTGCATCTCCTCGTGGGGGGCGAGGGCCTCGGGGTAGGGGGCGCGGCCGAACCATTCGTTGACGCCGAGGGCGTTGAGTTTGGCGAAGGTGGGGCCGAACATGTTCAATTCGAACGGGAACAGAAGCGACAGCCCCGACGCGGAGACGGACGCGCCCAGGATGATGACCGACCAGAATACGAATTTCTGTCCGGCGTTGAATTTCTTGGCCGGCGGATGGGACTTGCCGACGATTCCGCCTCCCTTGGCGATCCAACCGATGTCGGTGCGGTCGGGAAGGTTGCGCAACGCCCAGAGAACGAACACCAGCGCGAGCGCGCCCATGAAGGCCCACGAGACGTTGTTGTGGATCCATTTTGAGCCGACGGCGAGCGCGGCGTAGGCGTCCCTGCCCATCCAGGGCAACAGCCCAACCCTGCCGAACAGGACCATCAGGCCGGTCGCGCCGAGAAGCAGGAACGAGACGGCCAGCGTCCAGTGGGCGAACCGCTCCACGGCGGAGAAGCGCGTGATGGTTTCGCCGGTTTTGGCGCCGCCGATCCGGATGCGGCCACGGGCGAGGAAGAAAAGCGCCAGGGCCGCGATGGTTCCCAGCAGCAGGTATCCGCCATATTCCCTGAGCGGCCCCCCGCGCCATTGGAGCCAACGCATTCCTCCGTCCTGAACGAGGAACTCGGCCCCGGGTCCGGAGTTCGAGGCGCTGACGTCGGCGGATCCGTACCGCAGGGCGCGCCAGAGTTCGGGGTCGGAGGCTCCGCCGAGCGTTCCGAGTTGATTGGCGATGGACGCGGCCCCGTCGGGGTCGCCGGTGTCCCGGCGGCGGAAGTCGTCGTCGACTTCGACGCCGCTCTGGCGGCGCAGGATGTCCTCCAGCGTTTGCGCTCCGCCCGTCGAGGCGCGGTCCGCCTCCTGGAGCGCCTGCTGGGCCGAAAGGGGCGGGGCGAGCGCGAGAACGGCGGCGAAAGCGGCGACCGCCGCGTGAATACGGATCATGTTGTCCTCCTCCGACGGCGATTCCCACTGAAGGCCGCCGGCGTCAGTTTATATGAGATGGATTTCGGGGCAAGCGGACGTTCCGCCCCCCGGGAGGAACTTTTCTCCCCGGAAGGGATCCGAACGCGACCGCGGGTCGCTTGGACGCGGCTGAACGGTGGGCGGAACGGATCCGCGGGTCTCCGGGACGCGGTTGACCGGAGGGTGGATTGGGGCCGGATCTCCGGTCGCGGTTGAACGGAGGTCGGAACGGGTCCGCGGGTCTCCGGGACGCGGCTGACCGGAGGGCGGAACGGGTCCGCGGGTCTCCGGGTCGCGGCTGACCGGAGGGTGGAACGGGTCCGCGGGTCTCCGGGACGCGGCTGGCCGGAGGGTGGAACGGGTCCGCGGGTTTCCGGGACGCGGTTGACCGGAGGGTGGAACGGGGCCGCGG
>JANQKA010000775.1 GCA_028281405.1 Hasllibacter sp.
CGGGGAGAGGACGGTCCGGTCGGGAATTTCCCCGCGGCGCCTTGCCGCCGCGCCAATCCAAACCTGGCGGTGCGCGTCGGTGGGACAGAGGTGATTCGATCGGCTGTTTCCGGCTCATCTCCGCCTCGGTGCGGCGTCCATCCGCGGGCGAAAATCCGGCCGTTCCGCCGGAGATCGGAGGATCCGCCAGGGAAATTTCCCGGGGAGCCGGATCGCCGCGCCAAACCCGACCGGGCGAATCGCCGCGCGGGTTCCATCCCGTGCGCAACCGCCGCGGATGATCCTCGGCGGTGGGTCTCCCGCGATGACCGGTGGAAATGGTCACCCGTCCGCGGTTCCGGTTTCGGTTTCGGCGAGAACCTTTTTCGCGACGCGGAAACACTCCAGCGCCTGCGGAACGCCGCAATAAATCCCCACCACGTGAATCGCCGCGCGGATCTCGTCACTCGTGACGCCGTTGCGGATCGCCCCGCGGCAGTGGGTCTCCCACTCGGTCATCTTGCCGAGGGCTCCGATCATCGCGAGGTTCATCAACGACCGGGTCTTCGGGTCGAGCGCGTCGTCGCCCCAGCCGAAACCCCAGCACCACGCGGTCATCGCCTCCTGGAACGGCCGGGTGAATTCATCGGCGCCTTCCAAAGCCTTCTGGACGTATTCCTCGCCCAGCGTCGCCTTGCGCCGCTCAAGCCCGATCTCGAATTTGCCATCCATTTCCAACCTCCCTTTCGGCCCGCCGCGCCCGGCGCGCGCTCGCGGCGAACGCTATGACGAAGCAGGCGGTCATTGCCAGCACGATTGTCGGCGCGGGAGCCGAATTCAGGAAAAAACTCGCGTAGACCCCGGCGAACGACGACGCGGCCGACACCAACACCGCGACTCCGATCATCGCGTCGAACCGCCGAGTCACGAGGAACGCCGTCGCCCCGGGCGAAATCAGGAAGGCGATCGCGAGGATAAGTCCCACGGCCTTCAGCGCGGCCACCACTGTCAGAGACAGAAGCGCCAGCAAACCGTAATGCAGCCAGCCCGTCCTCAGCCCCAGGGCCCTCGCCTGCCCCTCGTCGAATATGAGGAGGAGGAGGTCGCGGCGCTTGGCCCAGGCGAGGGAGGCGACCGCCAAGCCGATGGTTCCGGTCAGCCACAGGTCGGAATCCACGGCCCCGAGGGGATCGCCGAACAGGATGTGGTCGAGATGCACCTCGGTGCGGACCCACGAATAAAGCACGATCCCCAATCCGAACATGCCGGAGAAAACCACGCCCATGACCGTGTCCTCCTTGACCCGGCTGTTCTCGTTCAAAAATCCCGTGGCCACGGCGCAGAACATCCCGGCCGCGAAAGCTCCGGCCACGAGGGGAACTCCGAGGATGTACGCCGCGATCACGCCGGGAAGCACCGCGTGGGAGATCGCGTCGCCCATGAGGGACCACCCCTTCAGCACGAGAAAGCAGCTCAGGACCGCGGCGGGAACCGCGACCATCCCGGTGATCGCGAACGCCGCGAGCATGAAGGGAAACTGGAACGGAAGAAGCAGCGTCTCGATCATGCCGCCGCCCTCCTCCGCGCCGCGAGCCAGCCGTGCTTCGGAGCGAACAGGAATGCGGCGAGGAACACCATCGTCTGCAGCACCACGATCACTCCGCCCGTCGCCCCGTCCAGGAAATAGCTGGCGTAGGCTCCCGCGAAACAGGTCGTGGCGCCGACGGCGACCGACAGCGCGATCAGGCGGGGGAACCTGTCGGTCAGCAAATAAGCCGTGGCCCCCGGCGTCACCACCAGCGCGACGACCAGGAACGCCCCCACCGTCCGCAGCGCCGCGACGGTCGACGCCGCGAGCAGAGCGAAGAACAGCACCCTGAGGACTTCGGGGCGCAGGCCCGCCGTCCGGGCGTGATCCTCGTCGAAGAAGCAGATCATCAGGTCGCGCCACTTGAACGTCAGCACGGTCAGCGAGACCGCGCCGATGAGCGCCAGCTGCAGCGTGTCGGACGGCGTCACCGCGAGGATGTTGCCAAGGGCGATGGTGCGGATGTCCACGCTCGCCGGACTCAGCGACACCATGAAAAGCCCCATCCCGAAAAAGGAGGTGAAGATCAGGCCGATGATCGCGTCCTCCCGGAGACCCGTCCGCCGGTTCAGGAACAGCATGGCCCCGGCCGCCAACCCTCCCGAAAAAAACGCTCCAAGCGCGAAAGGCAGTCCCAGAAGGTAGGCCCCGGCCACGCCCGGGACGATGGAATGGCTGAGCGCGTCCCCGACGAGGCTCCACCCCTTCAGCACGAGGAACGCGGAAAGAAAGGCGCAGACCGCGCCGGTCAGCGCGGAGACCCACATGGCGTTGACCATGTAGCCGTAGGCGAAGGGCTCCAGCAGCGGGCTCATTCCTTCCGCTCCGCGCGTTCGTCGTTGTACATCACGAACGGGCGCTCGTCGTCGCTGATCACCGTCACCTGACGCCGGTCGTCCTCGTCGTCGTGGTGCAGGTCGGATCCCCCCAGGACGAAATGCCTCAGCGCGCCGCCGAACGCCCCCTCGATGTTTTCGGCCGTGAACACCTCGTCCGTCGGACCGTGCGCCAGGATGGTGCCCTTGATCAGCACCGTCCGGTCGCAGAACCGCGGCACGGAGCCGAGGTTGTGGGTCGAGACCAGCATCACCCGTCCCTCGTCCCGGAGTTCGCGCAACAATTCGATGATCGACTCCTCAGACTTGACGTCCACGCCGGTGAACGGCTCGTCCAGAAGGATCACCCGCGCGTCCTGCGCGAGGGCCCGCGCGAGGAACACCCGCTTCTTCTGCCCCCCAGACAATTCCCCGATCTGCCGCCTCCGGTGGTCCGTCATGTCCACCCGCCCGAGCGCGCGCTCCACCGCTTCGCGATCCTTTGGGCGCGGCCTGCGGAGGAATCCCATGTGCCCGTAGCGGCCCATCATCACCACGTCCTCCACCAGGACCGGGAACGACCAGTCCACCTCCTCGCTTTGGGGGACGTAGGCGACGAGGTTGGCGCGGAGGGCCCCGCGCACGGTCGTTCCGAGAACCCGGATGGTTCCGCTCCCGCGGGCGACGAATCCCATGATGGCCTTGAAGAGCGTGGATTTCCCCGAACCGTTGACGCCGACCAGCGCGGCGATCGTTCCCTCGGGCAGGGAGAAACTGGCGTTCCGCAGGGCGGTGAATCCGTTGCGGTAGGTGACGGTCATGTCCTCGACCGACAGGCCGGAGCCTTCCGCCCCGCTCATTCGGCGAGGCCCGAAGCGATGGTTTCGGTCGTCACGCGCAGCAGGTCGAGATAGGTCGGCACCGGCCCGTCCGCCGCGCTGAGGCTGTCGACGTAAAGCACCCCGCCGTAGGCGGCCCCGGTTTCCGCCGCGACCCGCCGCGCCGGGTCCGGGGACACGGTGCTCTCGGAAAATATCACGCGGATCCCCTCCGCCCGCATCGTGTCGATGACGTCGCGCATCCGTTTCGGGGTTCCCCGGGCGTCGGCGTTGATCGGCCAGAGATAAAGCTCCTTCAGCCCCAGGTCGCGCGCGAGGTAGGAGAACGCGCCCTCGGAGGTCACCAGCCATCTTCCGCCCTCGGGAACGCCGGAGAGCGCCTCGCGGGCGGGGGCGAGCGCCGCGCGGATCTCCTCCTTGTAGCTTTCCGCGTTGGCGGCGAATTCCCCGGCGTTTTCGGGATCGAGTTCCGAAAACGCGTCGCGGATGTTGTCGACGTAGACCGCGGCGGATGCGGGAGACATCCAAGCGTGCGGATTGGGCTTGCCGTCGTAGGGCCCCGACGAGATGGAGATCGGTTCCACTCCCTCGGAGACCACGACCCCGGGCACGTCCCGGAGCCGCGCGAAAAATTTCTCGAACCACAACTCGAGGTTCAACCCGTTCCAAAGGATCACGTCGGCGTCCCGGGCCGCGACGATGTCGCGCGGCGTGGGAGAGTAGTTGTGGATCTCCGCGCCGGGGCGGGTGATCGACACCACCTCCCAGTGCTCCCCGCCGACGTTCCGCGCCATGTCGGCGATCACCGTGAAGGTGGTCACCGCCTTCTTCACATCCGCCTGAACCGGTCCCGCTCCGAGGCACGCGAGCAAAACAAGCAAGATCGCGCGCATGTCGCCTCCGGTCGAATTGGTTCCGCCCGATGATATAGCGCGGTTCCCGTCCGGCGCAACCGCGGGCGGAAAACCGCCTGCGCGTCGCCCGAACCGGACCGCCTCCCCGGAAACGCCGCGGTGGTTCCGGAGATTTCCGCCCGCCGGCGGTCGCGTGTGCTTCTCCTCAGATCCGGCGAGTTCCCGCCGAAGCGGCTCCACGCGGCCCCGTCGGCCACGATTGCCCGCATGCCGGGTCCGGCGCGCGCCGGCCGAAGTGGCTTCCCCGCGGGGGCGGTTCCGGGGATATCCGCCGCCCGCCCGCGGCCCTCCACTCCCCCCGGACGCGGAGGGATCGCACCGATGATCGACTTCTCGCCGTATCTAGGCCTCCACTCCCCCCGGACGCGGAGGGATCTCCGAAGCCCGCGCGACCGGCGGGCGGGAGTTTCACCCCCTTCCGCGTTCCTCCCCGATCACGTTCCGCATCGTTTCGAAATCGATGAAGCCGGGCGCCACCTTGTCGCCGATCAGGAAATAAGGGGTGCCCGAGATTCCAAGGGCGTCGGCCAGCGCGCGGCTTTCCTCGAGATGGGATAGAACCCCGCCGCTTTCCATGTCGGCCTTCAACCGCTCGAGGTCGAGACCGACCTTCGCGGCGACCCTCATGACCGCGGCCTCGTCGATTGGCCCGCGGAAGTCGAGAAGCGCGAAATGGAACGCTCCGTATTTGCCCTGCATGCGGGAGGCGAGGCTCGCCTTGGCGGCGACCACCGATCCCTCCGAAAGAATCGGGAATTCGCGCATCACGACGCGCACGTTCCCGTCCTCGTCCAGAAGCCGGCGCAAAACGGGAGCCGAGCGTTTGCAGAAACCGCAATTGTAATCGAAAAATTCCACCACGGTGACATCGCCTTCCGGGTTCCCGAGCACCGGGGCGTTGCGTCCGCTTCTGAGGTCTTCGCCCACCACGGTCAGGGCCGCGGCCTGGCGGGCCTCCTCTTCCGCGGCCTCGCGCCCGCGCAGGATGTCGACGGCCCGCATCACCACGTCCGGATTCTCCAGGATCGCGTCGAGCACGATCGCGGGATCGGCGGCGATGGTTTCGCGGACGATTCGGCTCACGTCCTCTTCGGACAACGCCTGCGCGGCCGCGGGCGATGGAATGCCAAGCGTCAACGCCAGTAGGACGGCGGCGAAACGGGTCATGCGGGATACTCCTCGGTTCTGGTGTTCGTTGTTCCGGCTGCGCGGCCCATCCGGCCGGCCGGGGCAGGATGGCGCGATCGGCCCGCTCTCCGCAAGCGCGCATTTCCCTCCCGGCCCCGAGGAGGCTTCCGGCGCGCGGAGGCGGGGATGCGATTCCCGATACCCGCCGCGGGTCGGCGGCCCTCCCTCCCGCGGCGGATTCCCACCGCCGCGGGGCCTCGGGGAAATCCGCGCCGCCGCTGAGGACGCGCCGCCAAGCCTAATCCCTCCCGGCACCGTGGTCGAATTTCCTTGGCTCCGGATCCCGCCGCGGAGCGCCTCACCACGGCCCCGGCCCGCCCGGATCGACCTCCACGTTCGATGGCGCGTTTGCGACGCATCGTGTCGCGCCCGTCGTCCGGTTTCCGCGCGGAGGTGGACATTCTTCCGCCGATGACCGCGAACGCCGATCTCGACGCCCGACTTATCGCAGCCCATGAAGCGGGCGACCCCGGCGTTCTATCCAGCCTCTACGGCGAAGCCGCGTACGGCGCGGCGTCGGAGGAGGCGCGGGCGTTTTTCCTGGTCCACGCGAGGGTGTACGCCCTTGAAGCCGGAGACGCTTCGGCGGAACGATACCTCGGCGAACTCAGGAATATGGGACGGGACGAATGACCGAACACAAAAGATGCGTCGTGATCGGAGGCGGCGTCGTCGGAGCCTCTGTGCTCTTTCACCTCGCCAAAGCCGGATGGAGCGACGTCATCCTGCTGGAGAGATCGGAATTGACCTCCGGGTCCACGTGGCACGCCGCCGGCGGCATGCACACCATAAACGGAGACCCCAACGTCGCCAAACTCCAGCAATACACGATCGACCTCTACAGGGAGATCCAGGAGTTGTCCGGCCAGAACACCGGAGTCCACATTACCGGCGGAGTGATGCTGGCCGCCACCGCCGAGAGGATGGACTGGCTCAAGGGCCTCGTCGCCAAGGGACGCTATCTCGGAATCCAGGCCGACATCATCACGCCGGAGGAGGCCCACGCGGAATTGCCGCTGCTCGACCCGTCGAAATTCGTCGGCGCGGTCCGCACCCACGTCGACGGCCATCTCGACCCGTCCGGCGTCACCCACGCCTACGCCAAATCGGCGCGGATGAAGGGCGCCGAAATCCGCGTCAACCACAAGGTCGAGGGGCTTGAGAGGCGCCCCGGCGGCTGGCTGGTGAAATCGGAAAGCGGCGACATCGAAGCGGAGCACGTCGTGAACGCCGCCGGATTGTGGGCGCGCGAGGTCGGCCGGATGGTCGGCCTCGAACTCCCGGTGCTCGCGATGGAGCACATGTATCTCATCACCGAGGACATGCCCGAGGTCGCGGAGATCAACGAGAAGACCGGCAAGGAGGTTCTCCACGCGGTGGACTTCGACGGCGAACTCTATCTGCGGCAGGAGCGCGGCGGCATGCTGATGGGCACCTACGAGCGCGCCTGCGTTCCGTGGTCGGAGCGGGAAACGCCATGGGAATTCGGGCACGAACTGCTCCAGCCGGACATCGACCGCATCGCGCCGTCGCTCGAGGTGGGATTCAGCCACTTCCCCGCGTTCGAACGCGCCGGAATCAAGCAAATCGTCAACGGCCCCTTCACCTTCGCGCCGGACGGCAATCCGCTGGTCGGCCCGGTCCGCGGGCTGCCCGGATTCTGGTGCGCCTGCGGCGTGATGGCGGGCTTTTCCCAGGGCGGCGGGGTCGGCCTGGCGCTGGCCAATTGGATGACCGAGGGCGATCCCGGCTCGGACATCTGGGCGATGGACGTGGCCCGGTTCGGCGACTGGGCGTCGCGGCCCTACACCAACGCGAAAGTGCGCGAGAATTACTCCCGCCGCTTCTCGATCCGCTTCCCGAACGAGGAGTTGCCCGCGGGACGGCCGTTCCGCGCCACGCCGATCCACGACCTGCTGAAGGCGGAGGGCGCCAAGTTCGGGGCCGCCTCCGGAGTCGAGGTTCCGCTGTGGTTCGCGCCGGAGGGCGTGGAGGACGCCTTCTCATGGCGGCGGTCGACGGACTTCGAGCATGTCGGCGCCGAGGCCCGCGCCGTGCGCGGGGGCGTCGGCATGGTGGAGACCTCGGGGTTCGCGAAATATCGCGTGAACGGCTCCGGAGCCCGCGGCTGGCTCGACCGTTTGCTCGCCGGCAAAATCCCCGGCCCCGGCAGGATGACCCTCTGCCCGATGCTCAAGGAGGACGGACGGCTCATCGGCGATTTCACCGTCGCGGCGCTCGGACACGAGGAATTCCTGATCGTCGGTTCCGGCGCGGCGGAGGATTACCACATGCGCTGGTTCGAGGAGCACATGGAGCCGGAAGTCGACCTGACCCCGATGGGGCTGAATCTTTGCGGCCTTTCCATCGCGGGGCCGAAGGCCCGCGACGTGCTCGCGGCCGTCGCCGGCGATGACGTGTCGGCGGAGGCGTTCCGCTTCATGGATATCCGCCGGATGGACGTGGGCATGGCTCCGTGCGTCGTGGGCCGGGTGAGTTTCACCGGCGATCTCGGCTACGAGATCTGGATGGCCCCGGAGTATCAGCGCCACGTCTACCTGGAACTCCGGAAGGCGGGGGAGGACCACGGGCTGCGGCTCTTCGGCCTGCGCGCGCTGAACGCGCTGCGGCTCGAAAAGGGCTTCGGCGGGTGGGCCCGCGAATACCGCCCGATCTACGATCC
>JANQKA010000786.1 GCA_028281405.1 Hasllibacter sp.
CGTCCCCGGGAGAACGTCCGTCCCACGCGGCCACGCCCCCCGGTCATGCTCCGGCGGCGGAGATGCACGGGCGCTTCGGGCGTTCGAATGTTGTTGACCTTTCCGCCGAGCATCCTAGATTCGGAGGAGATCGCGCGGAGGCGAATATGTCAAACAAGCGAATCTCGATCCTGTCCACGAGGCGCAGAGTCTCGGTTCCAAAGGACATCATGGAGTGGCAAAACTGGAAGCCGGGGCAGAAATTGGCTTTGGTTCCCAGCGGCTCCGGAGTGTTGATCGTTCCGGTTACACCCGCCGATGAAACGGGCGATGCGGAGGAAGTCCCCACCACGACGGACGACGTCGCGCGCCCCAACCGCGACGTGTGAGCGGACAAGCACGTTCACGCGTTGGCGCAAAACGATTCCCCGCTGTCTCCGGTTCGCGTGCGTTCCGTCCATCGTGACCCTGACCGGCGCGACGCAACCCCTGTTTCCGGCGCGGTTCGCCGGCCACCCCGGCGACATGCGCATGATCGCCGAGCCTGATCCCGCCGCTCTACGTCACCACTGATCTCCATGCGGAATCCATTCTCATCATCGCGGAATTTGCCGAACCCCGCGCTGAGTTCGGTTCGAACTTCCCCGCGCGGGCGACAGGGCTGCGGCCGGGCCCACAACAGGACGCTCCACTTCCCAACTTCCCCGCACGGGAGACAGGGCACGAGTTCGTGCATGGAGCACACCGGATTGGAACTTTCGCGACCAAGAGCAACACGGTCGCGCGAAGCGATCATCCGGAACAGGCCGCCCGCCTCCGCCGTAAACCACCTCCAAATGCCTGAGGCCGTTAATCTTCCCCTCGCCAAGCATCCGAATCGACCAATTTTGCGGCGGATTCCCGCTTCCGCGCCTCCGGCCCCGCCCCGGAGACCACCCCTTGAATCGCGGGCCCGTGGCTCGAAACCGTGTGTCCAAGGTTGCGGTTGCGGGAGTCCACGGGAACCGCCGCCCTTCCGAATTCCGCCAAAGCACTCCGCCTGACGCGGGGAACGATTCCGATGCGCTTTCCGCCCGTCAACCGCACACATCTCGAATAGCGACCTGTCCACGGCGCCAAGAATCCTCTTGGAACATGGGATCGACCACCCGGGCAAGCCCGGCTTCCCCTCCCAAAAGCCTCGGAGCCATCACAGGACGCGGCGGCTGAACCGTGCCCCGCATGCCTTGTTTCGCGGAAGTCGGAAGTTCCCTTCGAGGCCTCCGCCCCATGACGGCGCATCCGCGGCGCGGACGCCTCCGAAACCCACACGGTGCCGCGCCATCGTCCCCGTGATCCCGTGTCGATAAGTGGGCGTGGGTTGGAATCTTTTTGACGTCCCCGTTGAGCGCCCTAGATTCGCCCCGTGGACAACGACAAGGAGGAGTATCGATGACCGACCATGTGACACTGTCGCCAGGGCGTAAGATCACGATCCCGAAGCACATCCTGAAGTTGCGCAACTGGATACCGGGGGAAAGATTGGCGATCGTCCCGAGCCGGTTGGGGGTTGCGCTCGTTCGGGTTCCAACCCGCGAAGAAATGTGCGGCTTCGCGAAGGGAGCCGATCCAACCGGCTATCGCGAACGACCGGC
>JANQKA010000791.1 GCA_028281405.1 Hasllibacter sp.
GCTCTCCGTGGTGGACACCGCGACAACCGGCGAGGACGAAGTGGACGAGGGCACCGATACCTTGATCAACTTCGAATCGCTTCGTTTCGGTGGAGCGGAACTGACGGTGGTCACCGACCATGACGATTCCGACAGAACGACCATGGTCTCGGAGGCGGCGGAACTCGTGGTGGGCGAAGACACGGCCGATGGAAATTCCACCGATCGAATGCTTGGAGGCGGCGGAGACGACTACATCCTCGGCCTTGACGGCGATGACCATATCGAAGGCGGAGAGGGCGACGACCAGATCTTCGGCGGCGACGGAATGGACACCGCGTATTTCTCGTCGGCCGAGGCCGACTATATTCTCTGGAAGACGGGATCGGGCGCCGACGAGATCACCCATGTGCAGGATAGGGACGATGGCGATGGTTATGATCAATTGGTCGGCGTCGAGACGATCATGTTCGGCACGGATTCCATGGCGGTATCGGGCATCCCTTCCGGAACGGCGCCCGCGACTCCGGCAACGGTGGCGGATGACGCTCCGGATACCGTGGTCCATGTTCCCGGGACGCCGGTGATGGCCGATGATTGGTTCACCGTCCCGTCGGGTTCGACCGCGGAATTCAGTATATCCGGGGCGACCGACTTCACCATCAACTCCACTTCGGGCGATATAACGGTTCCCGGGACACTGTCCTCGTCGACCCAGGTCATGGTCACCGTGTCCGTTGTAACCGGGCCCGCAAACACCTTCGACGATGTCACGCACACGGTCACGTTCACCATTCCTGCCCCGTCGCGGGGCATTGCCGAATTCCCGAATGGCGAGGACGGGGAGTCGATGACGCGCGATCAAGCCGCCGCGCCGGCGCATGGCGATGATTACGCCGGTCACCATGAACCGGAGGAATTCGAGGCGGTGACGCCGGTGACCGGGGACGGCGATTACTTCGGCCTTTGACCGCGATTGTGATTGCCGGCTTGTTTGGGCCGGGTTTTCCGGCACCCGGCGGAAGATTCCGCGTCCCACTCGGATCATCCAAGCCCCTTGTCGGCGCGGATCCGAGCGGCCTTCACTTCGGGATTGGCGGTGCCCCTTCATTCGGCGTGTCCGTCACCGTCGCGACGTTTTGACACGCCCGCCCGATGACGCCTTGTCGGATTGGGCCAGGTCCGTCGCGTGGCCTCGCACACTTTCCTTTTGGAGCGGTCCGGCATTTGGGCTCGGTTCCGCCGGGCGGCCCCGGGCGGGGCCGTGGCTGGTCGGAAATGCGCGGGCGTCCGATTCGGCCGGCGGAGCGCGGGATTCCGACATCGCCCAAGTTCTTGGACCCCCGGGAATAATTCATCTCGGCTTCCCGCCGGGGGCCGGAAGGTCGGGCCGTTTGCCTTCGGCGGGACGCGGAGGGCGGAGGACGCGCGGGAAGCGGCTTCCCATCCATGTCAGGCGGCGGATCGGCCTGGCGATTCCCCTTGGAATGCCGGCAAGAAGCGCGTACCGGGACGGGATGAGCAATTCCGACGTGAATTCGCGGAAAGGCCGCCGCGCGATGGGAAACCCTTCCCCAGAGCGCGCGCGCGCCCCGCTTCGATTATCCGGGCGGAGCAATGTCGCGTAGCGTTTTGATCACGGGCTGCTCTTCGGGAATCGGCCTCGACGCGGCGCGCACGCTCAAGTCCCGGGGCTGGCGCGTTTTCGCGACCTGCCGCCGCGAGGATGATTGCGCCGCGCTCATCGCCGAAGGGTTGGAAAGCTTTCCCCTCGACTACGAGTCCGGGGAGAGCGTCGCCGAAGGCGCGGGGGAGGCGGTGGACCGCGCTGGCGGGACTCTGGACGCGCTGTTCAACAACGGAGCCTGGGCCCTGCCCGGAGCGGTGGAGGATCTGCCCCGGGACGGGTTGCGGGCGATTTTCGAGGCGAACGTGTTCGGTTGGATGGACCTGACCAACCGCGTGATTCCGGTGATGCGCGCGCAGGGACACGGTCGGATCGTCATGAATTCCTCGGTGCTCGGATTCGTGCCTTTCGCGTGGCGCGGGGCCTATGTGGGCACCAAGCACGCCATCGAGGGGCTGACGGACGTGCTGCGGATCGAAATGCGCGGCACGCCGATCCGGGTGAGCCTGATCGAACCCGGCCCCGTCACCACCATGATCCGGCGGAAGGCGATCCCGAATTTCGAACGTTGGATCGACTGGAGGAGGTCGGCGCTCGCGGAGCGTTACGAGGCGGAACTGATGAAGCGCCTGTATGAAGACCGCGGAAGCGACAGGTTCGAATTGCCGCCGTCCGCCGTATCGGCGAAACTGGTCCACGCGTTGGAGTCGGAGCGCCCGCGCCCGCGCTACTACGTGACGACGCCGACATACATGATGGGCGCGCTCAAGCGCGTTCTTCCGACCCGCGCGCTCGACTGGGTGTTGGCGCGGGGCTAGGCCGCCGATGCGGTGAAGGAGGTTTCGAATGTCGAATGATCCGTTGTTCATCGTGGTTGGTCTCGCCTGCGCCCTTGTTCTCGTGATTCTGCTCGTCGGGATCGGCGGATTCGCGAAAGGGGGCGGGTTCAACCGCAGGCACGCCAACCGAGTCATGCGCTACCGCATCGCCGCGCAGGCGCTCGCGGTGACGCTGATCGTCGTTTTCGTCGTCGTCCGGAGGATGCACTGATGGTCGTTCTGTCCAGGATTTACACGAAATCGGGCGACGCGGGCGAAACCGCCCTGGGAGACGGGACGCGGGTGCCGAAGCATTCTCCGCGGGTGGCCGCCTACGGCACCGTGGACGAGGTCAACGCCACGGTGGGATTGGCGCGGCTTCACGCGGAAGGCGGGACGGACGCCGCGCTGGCGCGGATCCAAAACGACCTGTTCGACTTGGGCGCGGATCTTTGCCGGCCCGACATGGAGCGGGACGGCGAAGCCGCGCATCCGCCACTCAGAATGGCCGACGCGCAGGTCGGTCGACTGGAGGCCGAAATCGACGCCATGAACGAGGATCTCGACCCGCTGCGTTCGTTCGTGCTGCCGGGGGGGACGGCCTTGGCGGCGCATCTGCACCTGTGCCGGACGGTGTGTCGGCGAGCCGAGCGCTTGACCGTGGAACTCGGGTTCGTTGAAGCGGTGAACCCGGCGGCGGCGAGGTATTTGAACCGACTGTCGGATTGGTTTTTTTGCGCCGCCCGCGCGGCCAACGACGGCGGCCGCGCGGACGTTTTGTGGGTGCCTGGCGCGAATCGCGGCTGACGCGCGCCCGCGCGGCGGCTGGCCGAGCGTCCGGAACCGCTTGGCTCCGCCCGCTCGGGGCGGACAGTCGGACAGTGTTCCGTGACCTCGATCGGGTCGCTCGGCTCCGCTCTCGCGGGCGGGCGGAGCGGATCAAGCTCAGCCACTCATCCGTCGTCGTTTGGCTCCGTGTGCGGGGGGCGACCGGGACGCGTTACTCACCGCGTCGGTCGGGCTTGGCGCCTCCGCGCGGGGGGACGATGGAGAGGTGGCGGTGAACGCCATAATCGGTCGGATCGCGCGTGGACGCGGTGGGCCCGCGCATGGGCCGTCCCCGACCGGGGCGGCGCTCCGGAGCGCCGCCCCGCCCCGGCGACAGTGTTTTCCTTGGGCAATTCTTGCGATGCCGCCCAAAGGGGCGAACCGCGGCTGTTCCAGCGCACGCGCGGGCCGACGCTCCACTTAATGTGCTCCGGGGCCCACCCCGCCCCCGTGGTGACATCCATTTGGGCGCGTCCTCGATTAATTCGGGTTCCGCGACGGAATCACGACGGATTCCGGCCTCGTCGGCACCGCATGCAATCTCCTTGCCCTTCCCCGTTCCGCCGCCGTATACGCCACCGGGATTGGTTCCGAAGAAACGGGAGACGCTCGATGAAGGTGCTTGTGCCTGTGAAGCGCGTGATCGACTACAACGTGAAGGTCCGCGTGAATGCGGACGGATCCGGTGTCGATCTCGCCAATGTCAAAATGTCCATGAATCCCTTCGACGAGATCGCCGTCGAAGAGGCGATACGCCTGAAAGAGAATGGCGTCGCCGAAGAGGTGATCGCCGTATCGGTCGGCGTGAAGCAGAATCAGGAAACGCTGCGCACCGCGCTCGCGGTAGGGGCCGACCGCGCCATCCTGATCGTCGCGGCCGACGACGTTCACACCGACATCGAGCCGCTCGCGGTGGCCAAAATTCTCGCGAAGGTCGTGGAGGAGGAGGGGCCGGGCCTCGTGATCTGCGGCAAGCAGGCCATCGACAACGACATGAACGCCACCGGCCAGATGCTGGCCGCGCTTCTGGGATGGCCGCAGGCGACTTTCGCCTCTGGAGTGAACATCGGGGATGGGAGCGCCGAAGTGACTCGCGAGGTGGACGGGGGATTGCAGACCATCAAGGTGAAGATGCCCGCGGTGATCACCGTCGACCTCCGCCTCAACGATCCGCGCTACGCCTCGCTGCCCAACATCATGAAGGCGAAGAAGAAGCCGCTCGACGAGAAAACGCCCGCAGATTTGGGCGTGGACGCCTCGCCGAGGCTCGAAATCATCAAGACGGAGGAACCCGAAGCCCGCAAAGCGGGCGTCATGGTCGCATCCGTCGACGAACTCATCACGAAACTCAAGGACGAAGCGGGGGTGATCTGATGGCTGTTTTGCTTCTGGCCGAAGTGACCGACGGCGAATTGAACATGGACGCGACCGCCAAGGCCGCGACCGCGGCGAAGATGATGGGCGAGGTGACGGTCCTGGTGTCGGGCGCGTCCGCCTCCGCCGCCGGCGCGACCGCGGCGACGGTCGAGGGCGTTTCCAAGGTGCTGGTCGCGGAAGACGGCTCCTTGGGGCACCGCATGGCGGAGCCGACCGCAGCCTTGGTCGTGTCGCTCGCCAAGGACTACTCGCATGTGGTCGCACCGGCCACGACCGACGCCAAAAACGTGCTTCCGCGAATCGCCGCGCTTCTGGACGTGATGGTGATCTCCGACGTGTCCGGCGTCGTCGACGCCGATACGTTCGAACGCCCGATCTACGCGGGAAACGCGATCCAGACGGTTAGATCGTCCGACGCGACCAAAGTCGTGTCGATTCGGACCTCCACCTTCGACGCGGCCGGGGTCGGAAATTCGGCTCCGGTGGAAAGCGTCGGGGTCGGAGAGGATCCGGGCCTGTCGACTTGGATCGAGGACAAGGGAGCGGGAAGCGACCGTCCCGAACTGACCTCCGCGGGCATAGTCGTGTCGGGGGGACGCGGCGTCGGGTCCGAGGAGCAGTTCGCCCTCATCGAGAAACTCGCCGACAAACTGGGGGGCGCGGTCGGGGCTTCGCGCGCCGCCGTCGATTCCGGCTACGCGCCGAACGACTGGCAGGTTGGGCAGACCGGAAAGGTCGTGGCGCCCGACCTCTACGTGGCGGTCGGCATCTCCGGCGCGATCCAGCATCTCGCGGGCATGAAGGACAGCAAGGTCATCGTTGCGATCAACAAGGACGAGGACGCGCCAATATTCCAGGTGGCTGATTACGGCCTCGTCGCCGACCTGTTCAAAGCCGTGCCGGAACTGACCGAGAAGCTATGAGGGCGTCGAAGCGCCCCGGAGACGCCCGGCTCCGGGCGTCTCCATTCCCGCCGAAGGCCCTTCCCGGTTCCGCCCGCCCGCAAGGGCGGTCGCGGAGGTTCGTCCCACTTTACCCCGGCGCCGGGCCCGTTATGATCTCGGCCAACCCAGGAGGATTCCCCGCATGAGCATCCGGAGCATCGGCATCATCGGCGCGGGCCAAATGGGCAACGGCATAGCCCATGTTTGCGCTTTGGCGGGCTATGACGTGGTCATGTCCGACATCAGCCGCGAGGCGTTGGACAACGCGATGGGTCTGATCGATCGGAATCTGGGCCGTCAGGTCGGGCGGGGGAAAATATCGCCCGAAGACAAGGACGCGTCCCTGAAGCGCATCCGATTGACCTTGGACATGACGGAGGTTGGTCCGTCCGACCTGATCATCGAGGCCGCGACCGAGAGGGAGACGGTTAAGCAGGCGATATTCGAGGATTTGCTGCCGCATCTGAAGCCCGAAACGATACTGACGTCGAACACCTCGTCGATTTCCATCACCCGGTTGGCGAGTCGCACCGACAGGCCGGAGAAATTCATGGGGTTCCACTTCATGAATCCGGTTCCGGTCATGCAGCTCGTCGAACTGATCCGCGGAATCGCCACGGACGAAGGGACATTCGAAGCCTGTAGCGGCGTGGTGGAACGTTTGGGCAAGACCTCGGCGACGTCCGAGGATTTTCCGGCCTTCATCGTGAACCGAATTTTGATGCCCATGATCAACGAGGCGGTTTACGCGTTGTACGAGGGCGTGGGCTCGGTGAAGTCGATCGACACGTCCATGAAACTCGGCGCGAATCATCCGATGGGGCCGCTCGAACTCGCCGATTTCATTGGCTTGGACACATGTTTGGCGATCATGAACGTGCTGCACGACGGTTTGGCGGATACGAAGTACCGTCCTTGTCCCCTGCTGACCAAGTACGTGGAGGCCGGGTGGCTTGGCCGCAAGACGCAGCGCGGCTTCTACGACTATCGCGGCGAAGCCCCGGTGCCGACTCGCTGAGTTGGGCGATTTTCCCGGATCCACCGGGCGGCGTAAGCATCCGGAGAATCGAACGCCCGGCGGCGCGTCGGTGCGTTGTTACTTTCCTGAATCGACCGCGCCCAACCCGGATCGGTCTGCCGTGTTTTGCGGGCTTCTAACACGCCCGCGAAGCGGCGACGATAGCCCTCCGGTGTCGGATCGACCGCGAATCTCCAAACCCGCGAAATCAAAGCCGGAACGTTGGAATTGAATGTCAACAGGCGTTCCTCGATACTTTCGATTCGAGATTCGTCGCTGTGATCCCGAAAAAGTGTAAGTCGATCATGGACGTCGATCTTGAACGGCGGCGTGGTCACGAGGTCCGATGGAACCAATTATTGACCATGAGCAAGGGGCGCGCCTCCGAAAATAGAGTGGAAAACACTTCTCCACCACAGAGGGTTGCGGCCAACCGCGTCACCGCTTCAATTATACAAAGAATTGAATAGTTGACCAGGCAAAACAAAGACTCTCGATTTTGGTCAATCCAAGTCCGCTTAAGCGCGATGAGGACTTGGACGAATTCACGGCCACGGAATTCCGGGTGTCGATCTCCCGGTTCACTGCCCGGGATTCTATCGGGCGAAGCGCCACGGTATCCCCAACACTGGCTTCGAATGGCGCACTCCGCGCAATTGAAAGGTCATTGACATCCATGTGCGGGCCGGGAAGAGGATCGGGATTGATGCGATTCCGGGATTCAACTTCAACTTGAGCGCGGTTTCGCCCAAGTCGGTTTCCCCGTTTGAATTTTATCAAGCCCAAAAGGGGACATATCCGGCGCGTGGGCGCCCGGGATCCGCGGGCTTGACGAGGCCGGCCTCCATGGTTTGCTTGATGACCGTCGACGCCTGTGCGGCGTTCCGCTTGTCAATGCCGAAGCGTTCGCATAGCGTCATATTCCTCATGGGCGTGTTGCCGTTGCTCAAATATGTCAACGCCGCATGCTGATAGCAGGCGCGAATCCGTTCATCCCGGGTCATTTTGGCGAAGCTTCTCGGCGCAAACAAAGTAACGCGCACCGCGTCGAGATCATCTCGGAATTCCGGCGGGGGAAGCTGAAAAATCTCGATTGTCCGCAATGCCTGAATCACCCCGGTTCCACGTTCTTCGCAGAGTCCCATGCGCCTCATGAGCGATGACAGTCTCTCATTCCGAGACCGCGGATTCGATCCCAAAAATCTATTGGCCGGAATTAGAGGCTTTCCGGGATTGCTGATTTCCAACCTGTCGGAAAATAGTGAGATTCTTGGCCCCGCCCCGGTAATTGTCATATCCTGATGTATCAGCGCGTTCACTATGAATTCGCGAAGAGCGACCTTCGGATAGAGGGGGTAGGATCTGCGAATCACCGTGCCGAGATGTTCGTTTTCGGGCAACAATTCGTCTATGTGATTCAGCATTCCACGAAGCCCCGACGCATACCCCTTTTCTTCATCACGCACCCATCTATTTTTGGCTGAACGCCCCGCACCGTCGTATGCGGCGAAGCGAATACCCTTGTACGCCATGGATGTTGAAAAGTCGTTGAGATTCCAGGCGAACAAAATCGCGCCCAAATTTGTTATGGACCATTGTCCCGCGTCGTCAGGGCGGATAATTTTATCATCCGACAGCCTGGCAAGAATTTCTTGGGGGGCGCCGGGAGTGGGATGCTTAGTCAGGAGAAAATAGGTCAAATAATCCAGCCTGGCCAGCACTTCGTCACCGCTGAGGGATTCCATCGCCATACGGGCCTCCCAGGGGACGGCCTGCAGCGCATTCCATAGGCGTCTTTCAAGTTCGGGGTGCATCGATAGGCGGGGTGTGGCGCTTTCAATTCGAATATAGGATTCTCCGTCGAACAGGGTTGGCGATTTGTTCGCTGCGGCGATTGTCAGAAGCACCAACCGCGCGCCGTGGTGATCGATGGTATCGAAATGGAAATCCAAATCGGGTTTGATTTTCCGGCGGAGCCAAAACTCCAAGTCATGCATTTTATGTTTTTTATCCGGCCTGAATTCCGTGCCGACCACGGCGCGGTCTTCGTCACGGACGCCCCAGAGCACGTAGGCCGTGTCGCGCTCATCCAGAAGCGCGGCATTGGAAAGCGCCGAAATCATTTTTCCGATCATGCCGGGGTCGCTGTTGTTCGTCTCAAACTCGAGCCAACTTGTTTCGGCGGGCGAGGCGACGAGATTTTCGACCAACTTGGCCTTCTGTGTGTCGGGCTTGGAGGCCGTCATTGCCTATGCGCTTTCCGGTTGATGTGAGGTTTTGGTTGGCGGGCAATCGAGTAAATTCCCTTTCCGGTATCCTGTTCGGCAATCGGGCTTCCGGGAAAGAGTTCCACGGCTTCCCGGCGAACGTGAAACGAGGCGGCGAGATTCCTCAAATTGACTTGACATTGCCCGGATTGGTGGGAGTTCGCCCAATGTCCCGCGATGTGCGGGCTTTCGTCCAAGATCGTGGGTTCATCTCCACAACGATTCTTGATTGTGGTGACGAAGGCATTGTTTTCGGTTGTTCTCAGTGTGCCGTGTCGCGGCCGATCTTCACTTTGACCGCCGCCCCTTCCGACCGCGTCGACAGAGAATCTCCGCGTGTAATTCGGCGTCGTTGTCATCGGGAGACCACGCTTCTTGGCGAATTGTTTCCATACCACCTTTGCGCGCCCGTCGGCGAGCGAATAGTCCGTCAAGACCGCGGGGCGACCGCGGGTTTCTTCCACCGCCACGATCAGCGTGTTTGTTTTCCGGCTTATGTCAATATTCGATCGGGGTTGAACAGCCTTGGGGTCAATCGACCGAAAAGTGTTCGCTTGGATCGGGCACGGTGGTCTCCGACGCCCATCGTTCTCCCGCTTCTTTGGTCCCTTCGGCCGCAAGGAATGGCCAACCCGGCGAAAAAAATGAACGTCAACTTTGTGGATCGCCCGGATTTTTATTCCTCCTACGCCACATGTTGAAGTCGCTGGCGACCATCCTTGGAGAAGCGGTTCAAGCCATGGCGGGATGGACGCCGGAAACCAAGCGCGGAAGGTGGAGTTAGGCTGAAACCTCGGTGCGACCCGCGATGTCCCCGCAATTCTGGACGCGTGGAGCGGAGATTGGCCACTCCCTGATTTCGGGAATTCCGGGCCGCCGCGCCGCCCACCCTCCTCCGGACACTGATTTTCGAGAAAATCAACCGACAGGAGAAACCCGGGTTGCTCCGGTCGGATTCCAAATTTCAAATCCGTCCTGAAATTCCCAAACCCGTGCGCTCGGCCGGGGTCCGCGGCGCACAGTCCGCCGGAGCGGGCAGGACAACCATCCAACGTCCCGCGACGAATTTCGCGCTCGCCGCGCTCCGTGGTGGCCTTGTTGCCGGAGCCAACCGCAACCGGAACCTTTTCGGTTGCCTCCCCGCAGAAGTTCGTTTCCAGTATCAACCGCTTCCTCCTCGAGGCGGGAACCCGGCGCCCGAGCGGCGATTTCCAAGTCGCCGGCAGACTTTCATATCGCGTCCATAATTACAACGGTTTCAAGCGTCGTTCCGGCAGACCCCTTTCCACGCGCCAAGACGCGCCACTTGACGTCCTCCGGCGTAAAGATCGAACGCGTGGCCAAGGACCAAGCGCCCAAGGCGACGCAACACTTTTGACGCACGGCGGCTTTGAACGGAAGACTCCATGCGCATGTTATGCCGCAGACACCCGAATCCGCCGTAAGATCGGTGTCATGTCGTCGGCAGGCACGGATACCTGCATGGTGGGGCGGTGGCCGCCTCGGGGGCGGGATTTCTGGCTGGCGCGTCGGTGACCGGGTCGCGGAATCAAAACACGATCAAGAACAATTCGGGCGGCAATATTCTTCCAAACGCCTGTAATTGTTGGGGTTTTCATCTCATCCTCCCGCATCGGGAAGCCCGATAAGCAAAACCCGATCAAGAACTTCGGCGGCGGCCCTGTCCACGCGGGTCGAACCTCGGAGTCGGCCTCTCACAGCAATCCGAACCCGATGGCGTGGAGGAGCGCGGACCACCGTTGCCCCTCCTACGGGAGCGGAATCCTGGCTGGCGGGGCGTTGTCCGGGCATGGAATCAAAACACGATCAAGAACAATTCGGGCGGCAATATTCTTCCAAACGCCTGTAATTGTTGGGGTTTTCTTCACATCCTCCCGCATCGGGAAGCCCGATAATCAAATCCCGATCAAGAATTTCGGCGGCGATCAGTCCACGCGGGTCGAACCTCGGCGGTGGCCTTTCACGGCAACCCGAACCCGATGGCGGTGAAGGGCGCGTACCGCCCCCCTCTTGGGCGGAATCCAGGCTGGCGGGGCGTTGGCCGGGCATGGAATCAAAACACGATCAAGAACAATTCGGGCGACAATATTCTTCCAAACGCCTGTGATTGTTGGAGTTTTCTTCACATCCGCCCGCCTTGGGAAGCCCGATAATCAAAACCCGATCAAGAACTTCTGCGGCGGACAGCCTACGTGGGTCGAACTCGGAGTCGGCCTATCACGTCAATCCGAACCCGATGACGGGGAGGGGCGCGGAACACCGTTGACCGTCTCCGGGGGCGGAATCCTGGCTGGCGGGGCGTTGTCCGGGCATGGAATCAAAACACGATCAAGAACAATTCGAGCGGCCAAATTCCGAGTATCGCCTTAAATTGCAGGGATTTTCTTCGCATCCGCCCGCCTGGGACCGTCCGAAAATCAAAACACGATCAAGAACTTGGGGGGAGGGTCCGATCCATGGGGGACTCCTCGGAGGCGACCCGGCCTGGTTGAGGGGGAGGCGCTCTGGTTGTCGTCGCTTCGCCTCCGGGATCGGGATTCGGGGTCGACGCGGAGGTCGGTCCGGGGCCTTATGCGCCGTTGACCGATGAACCGTGGGGCAGGTTCAAGGTGTGGGCCCTGAGCCACGCCATGAATCTCGTGGTGTGGACAAGCCTGGTGTC
>JANQKA010000813.1 GCA_028281405.1 Hasllibacter sp.
ATTTGCCGATTTTGCTCTCCAGGTCGACAAACTGGGCGGACATGTTCCCGTTGATGGATTGGATCCGCTTCTCCAGGCGGCCCATCCGCTTCTCCAAGCCGACGAAGCGGATGTTCAACCGAGCCTCCATCTCCTTCATGTCATCCAGCAAAGGCCGCACCGCGGACCGCACCGCGTCGAACACGACCATGCTCAGCGCCTCGGCCAGAAACATTAAGCTGTCGTTCGACTTCTGCTTTTTCTACTTCGCCACGGCGACCTCCCTTGATTCATCCCCCGACGGCGGGCGTTCATCTCCCGGAGCGGACCGGAATCCTTCCGCCCCGTCGGCGCGGCCGTTCGTCGCGAACGGACACGCCAAGGCCGTGGCGAACGTCGATTCGGCGGAGGCGTCAAAGCCCAATTCGGCCATCTCCACTTCCGGTGCGGTTGGAATCCTTCCCGCGGTTCCAGCGGGGCCACCGCCCGCGCGCTTCCGCAAAGCTAATTCCGCCCCGTCCCGCCCTGGCCGAAACCATCGGTTTCGCGCGGAGACCCGATTCCCGGCCCCCCGGTGTGGCGGCCCCGCCCCGGTTATCGACGCGAGGCCCCTTTCGAGATGCCTCCGGCGGGGCGATTCGTCCCGAAGTGCGTGACCTCCAAACCTTGGAGCCGATTCGCCCCATCCGCGTGGTCGGGCGTCATCGACGCCCCCGCCCGAACGGGATCGATTCTGAAGTCAATCCAGATTTCCCGCCCCTCGGATCGCCGCCGGCGAGGGGATCGGACGGCCGATCCCCCCCGAACCCGCGCCCAGAGGGGCCCGACGTTCCGTCGACCAACCGGCCTTCCGGCGGAAACCAGGGATATTCGGGCGATTCGACACCCGGCGGAGGAATGGGCCGAGCGGTTGACCCGCTTCGGTTCCATGACACACACATCCAACGCCCGCGCGCGGGAAACCGCGTTCGGCCGAAGCTTGACGTCCGACGATCGATCCGGCCACGGGCGGAAGAATCGAACGGACGATTCGTTTCGGACCCGCATCACCCGGATCACGCGACCGCGCCGTAAGCGGCGTTCGACGGAAACAGGAATCATCCCGGCGTTCCGGTGTCCTCCCGCGGAAGGGATCGATTGGGTGTTTCCCGGTTCCGCGCGGCCCGGACCCCACGCAAGCTCCGAAGAAGGCTACGGGCGGGGCGCGTAGCCTCTCGACCGCCCCGATTCTCCGCGGAAACGGTCGCGCGGCCGACCCATTCCAACTCCGAGTCGCACGGAATCGATCCCGCGCCGGGAGGAAGCGGCCTTCCGGCGAAACATCCAAGCCAACGGGCCGTCCCGCGTCCACGCCGAAGGAATCGAATCGGCGATTCGTTCCGGCACCGCTTCACAAGGATCCAAACGCCCGCGCCGAAGGACCGGGCATTCAAGCCGCCGTGAAGTTTCCGGTCGAGGACGTGTTCGCCGGGAGGGATCAAGCGGGTGATTCGTTCCGGTTCCGCCGCGCCCGGGCGGATTATCCGGGCGGTGGAACCTGTCGCGCGGCTCCCGTCCGCCCGTTGGCCGCCCATCCGGAAGCGGGTTCTCCCACACCGACGCGCATATCCGCCAAGAAACCGCTTCGCGGCCAAACGGTCATCGCGCCGCGATTTCCACGCCCGCCTCCGGGCGGGGCGCGGGACGCCGCCCGCCCCCGACCGCGGATCGGCGCCGCTCCAGGCGGAAGCCGCCGGGATTGGATTCTTCCGCGGTTCCGAACCGGAGGAACGGCGCGGCCGCGAACGCGCGCCTCCCCGGGCGCGGCGGCGGTTCCCCGGTCCCCGACCATCGGCGCGGCCGGTTACCCCGCCGCGAAATTCCCGCTTCGCATGGTTGTATTCCAACCCGCCCGAAATGATACCGCGCGTCGCGGAATTCGCCCGACAGGTCGCTTGCGTGCGCTGCGTGTCTTCCGATCACTGGCAAACGGCGCCGAACGACAGGAGAGGACCATGACCGACATAACACTCGTCAGCTGGCGCGACATTCCGGCTCAGATCATCGTCGGCAAAGGCCGCCGCGGCGCGAAGGCGCAACTATCCGAACGATTCGAACAGGCGATCGACCGCGCCGCGATGAAGGTGGGCGCGAAGGACACGGACGCCTATCTCTCCGAGTGGAGGAAAACCGTCATCGGCAGCGCGGAAGGCGACCCCGACAAGGCGGCCGCCGCCGAGGCCGCCCGCATCGAGGCGGAACACGACGCCGAGACGCTCAGGCGACTGATCGCCAACGACGGCTGGTCCGGCGAGTGACGGGAGGACACCCATGGCCTTTTTGAAATTCCGGGGCGGAGCCGCCGAATCCTCCGCGCCGGACGCGGACGCGGCGTCCCTCCTGCGCGGGTACTCCATCGAAGTGATGCCCCGCACGGCGGCCAAGGTCGACGACTTCCGCGGGCTGCTTCCCCCGGGCACCCGCGTCTACGTCGCCCACATCGAAGGCACGCCCATCGAGGACATGGTCGGGACCGCCAAGCGACTGTCCGGCGAAGGGTTTCCGGTCATGCCGCATTTCCCGGCCCGGATCATCCGGGACCGGGCCACCCTCGCCGATTGGATCGCCCGCTATCGGGGAGAGGCGGGCGTCGACCAGGCCCTTCTGCTCGCGGGGGGCGTGAGCGAACCGCTCGGCGACTTCCACAGTTCCATGCAGTTGATGGAGACGGGGCTCTTCGACGAGGCCGGATTCAAACGGCTTCATGTCGCCGGGCACCCGGAGGGAAACAAGGACATCGATCCCGACGGGTCCGACAGGAACGTCTCCGACGCCCTGAGGTGGAAGCGCGACTTCAACGAACGCACCGACGCCGAAATGGCCATCGCCACACAATTCTGCTTCGAGGCGGAGCCGGTGATCGCCTGGGCCGACGCGCTCAAGAGGGACGGAGTCGATCTCCCGATCCACATCGGAATCGCCGGTCCCGCCAAGCTGCAGACGCTGATCAAATTCTCCATCGCCTGCGGGGTCGGCGCCTCGCTGCGCGTGCTTCAGCGCAGGGCGAAGGACGTGACCAAGCTGATGCTTCCGTTCGAGCCGACCGAAGTCGTGGGCGGTCTCGCCGCCCACAAGGCCGCCGATCCGGGTTTCGGAGTCGAGCGGATTCACATTTTTCCACTGGGCGGCATCAAGGCCTCCGCCGCTTGGGCGCTGGAACACGGCGGCGGCGCGCCCCGTCCGGCGGCGGAAAAGGCCTAGGCGATGGCGGCGGCGCTCCTGTTCGACTTGGACGGCACGCTTCTGGAAAGCGACCCGATCCATCGACTCGTGTTCGAGGAACTGATGCGACCGTTCGGGATCGCGGTGGACATGGAGCATTATCTGGACCGCATACACGGACGCCTGAACACCGATTATTTCGCCGAAGCGATTCCCGACCACCCCGACCACCATGGATTGTCGGAGCGCAAGGAGGCGCTGTTCCGCGAGCGGTTGCCGAATCCCTGCCCGGCGATCCCCGGAGCGGCGGAATTCATGGAAGCGGCCCGTGCCGGCGGAATCCGCATCGGCATCGTCACCAACGCCATGCGGGAGAACGCCGAAGCGATGCTTTCGGCCACGGGTTTGGCCCGCTTCGCGGAGACGCTGGTGATCGGCGGGGAATGCGCCCGCGCGAAACCCCACCCCGATCCCTTTCTCGCGGGCATGCGGAACCTCGGCTCCGGACCCGACACGACCCTGATCTTCGAGGACAGTCCTTCGGGCGTGGAAGCGGCCCGCGCCTCCCGGGCCCGGGTGACGGGCGTCCGGTCTTCCCTCGACGACGCGTCGCTGCGGTCCCACGGCGCGGACATCACGATCGCGGATTTCGAGGATCCCGCGCTCGGGGCAGAACTCACACATCTCAAAGGAGCGACCGCATGACGCGCACAGTCGTCGAAAGCAAAACGAAAACCGTCACCATCGGCTTCGACGAGCCCTTTTGCGTGATCGGGGAACGCATCAATCCCACCGGCCGCAAAAAGCTCGCCACGGAACTGGAGGCGGGCGAATTTTCCACCGTGGAGAAGGACGCGCTGGAGCAGGTGGCCTGCGGGGCCATGGTGCTCGACGTGAACGCGGGCGTGGTCTACAATTCCAATCCGGACCCGAACCAGACCGAGCCGCCGCTGATGACCCGAATGATCGAGTTGGTGCAGGGGCTCGTGGACGCGCCCCTCTGCATCGACTCGTCGGTGCCCGGCGCCCTCGAAGCCGGGCTCGAGGCCGCGGAGGGACGGCCGCTGCTGAATTCGGTCACGGGCGAGGAGGAGCGGTTGGAGGTCGTGCTTCCCCTGGTGAGGAAATACAATGTTCCCGTCGTGGCGATCTCGAACGACGACACGGGCATCTCCGAAGATCCCGATGTGCGCTTCGAGGTGGCGCGGAAGATCGTCGAGCGCGCCGCGGACCACGGCATTCCGGCTTCCGACATCGTGGTCGATCCCCTGGTGATGCCCGTCGGGGCGATGGCCACCGCGGGCCGCCAGGTGTTCGCCCTCGTGAGGAAGCTGCGCGAGGAATTGGGGGTCAACACCACCTGCGGCGCGTCGAACATCTCCTTCGGGCTTCCCAACCGCCACGGAATCAATTCGGCGTTCCTGCCGATGGCGATCGGCGCCGGAATGACCTCGGCGATCATGAATCCGGTCCGCCCGGTGGAGATGGAGGCGATCCGCGCCGCCAACATGCTGATGAACCACGACCCCAACGGCGGCGCTTGGATTAATTTTTCCCGCGTGCTGGACCAAGTGAATTCCGGCACGCCGTTTCCGGAGGCGTCGCGCGTCTCGGCCCCGCCGGCGGGCGGTCGGTCGGGAAGGCGCGGGGGGCGAAGGAGGGGGTGACCAAGAGGAACTCCTCGGGGCGCGCCCGGAATCTTCCCCGGGGCTTGACGGCGGCGGATGACTTCATGCGCCGTGAATCGCGCCCGGTGGCGGTTTCAATGGAAAGAGCGAATAACTTTGGCGGTTGAATCCGCTGCGGCATCAACCACCCGAATCATGGGAAAGGCCATCAAGTGACGAATCAAGAACCGCGCGTGGTGTTCACGCCATCGGGAAAGCGCGGGACGGTCCCCGCCGGCACCAGCGTTCTCGACGCCGCCCGCCAGCTCGGCGTGGACTTGGATTCCGTCTGCGGAGGAAGGGGCATCTGCTCGAAGTGCCAAATCGCCCCCTCATTCGGCGAGTTTCCCAAACACGGTCTGACAGCCGCGGAAAACGCGCTCTCGGAATGGAATTCGGTGGAGGCCCGCTACCACGAAAAGCGCGGACTGGCCGCCGGCAGGCGCCTCGGCTGCCAAGCGAAAATCATGGGCGACATGGTGATCGACGTGCCGCCCGAAAGCCAGGTCCACCGCCAAGTGGTCCGCAAGGCGGCGACGGCCCGCGACATAACGATGAACCCGGCCACGCGCCTTCACTACATCGTGGTCGAAGAGCCGGACATGCACGACCCATCCGGGGATTTCGAGCGCGTGTCGGCCGCTCTGGAACGCGATTGGGGAATCGCCGGAGTCCGGATCGCGCCGCGGCTTCTGCCCATCCTTCAGGGGGTTCTGCGCCGTGGCGGATGGAACGTCACCCTCGCGGTCCACGACGACGGGCGCGGCGGGGGGCCGCGCGTGATCGGCGTCTGGCCCGGCCTGCGCGACGATCCGCCGCTGGGGCTGGCGATCGATCTCGGTTCCACGACCATCGCGGCGCATCTCTGCAGCCTGACGGATGGCGGGGTTCTCGCCTCGTCGGGGGTGATGAACCCCCAGATCCGCTTCGGGGAAGACCTGATGAGCCGCGTCTCCTACGCGATGATGAATCCCGGCGGGGCGGACGAGATGACCGCCGCGGTGCGCTCGGCCCTCGACGGTTTGGCGACGGCGATTTCGGAGGAGGCCGGGACGGAGCCGACGGACATCCTCGAAACCGTCGTGGTCTGCAATCCCGTGATGCATCATCTTCTTCTGGGCATCGACCCGGTCGAGCTCGGCCAGGCGCCGTTCGCCTTGGCGACATCCTCCTCGCTGACACTGGAGGCGCGGGACATCGGGCTCAATTCGACCGGCGTGGCCGGCCAAGTCTACATCCTGCCCTGCGTCGCCGGCCACGTGGGGGCGGACGCCGCCGCCGTGGCGTTGTCGGAAGCCCCCGACCAAGCCGATTCCCTCACGCTGGTCATCGACGTGGGCACCAACGCCGAAATCCTCCTTGGAGACAAGCGGCGGGTGCTCGCCTGTTCGTCGCCCACGGGTCCGGCCTTCGAGGGCGCGCAGATATCCTCGGGTCAGCGGGCCGCGCCCGGCGCGATCGAACGCGTCCGGATCGATCCCGTCACTAAGGCGCCCCGGTTCAGGATAATCGGCGTCGACCTCTGGTCGGACGACGAAGGATTCGCGGAAGCGGCCTTGGCCACCGGCATAACCGGCATTTGCGGTTCCGGCATCATCGAGGCGGTGGCCGAGATGCGCATCGCGGGCATCATGGACGCGACGGGACTGATCGGGTCGGCGGAGCAAACCGGCACTCCGCGCGTCGTCCCGGAGGGCCGCACCCACGCCTATGTGCTGCATGACGCCTCCGCCGACGGCGGCCCGCTCATAACGGTCACCCAAAACGATGTGCGGGCGATCCAGTTGGCGAAGTCGGCGCTGTACGCGGGCGCCCGCCTTCTGATGGACCGGATCGGGACGGAAACGGTTGACCGCGTGATCCTGGCCGGAGCGTTCGGCGCGCATATTTCCCCGCTCCACGCGATGGTGTTGGGCATGATTCCGGACGCTCCGCTGGACAGGGTGACGAGCGCGGGCAACGCGGCGGGCACCGGGGCGCGGATCGCGCTGTGCAACATCGACGCCCGGCGCGGCATCGAGGAGACGGTGACCCGCATCCACAAGGTGGAAACCGCCGTGGAACCCAAGTTTCAGGAGCATTTCGTGGCGGCGAACGCGATTCCCCACGCCACGGCCCCCTATCCGGAATTGCGGGCGGCGTCGGCGCTTCCGGACGTTTCGTTCGGGGCATCGGGCGGGGAGGCGCGGCGAAGGCGCAGGCGGGCGGTCGAAACGGGTTGAGGGAACCGCCGCCCTTCACACAGTATCGGCAACCGGTCGACTTGACGGTTATCCCAACGAATAATCGGCGGAGGTTCGGATTCATCGTCAATGAGCAACCGCGAAACTCCTCGCCCAGGCCACATCCGAATTGTAGCGATTTCGAATCAGCTTGGTCCCGTTCGATCCTCGACATGTAGGGGACCGCGGCCACGTCCACAGCAACCTGACCGGGACAGAGGGAGTGACCGGCGGCCGCGCGGGCAGGTCTCCAAGTTTTGCCCCGGCCAC
>JANQKA010000716.1 GCA_028281405.1 Hasllibacter sp.
CCCTTCAACCCTCGCCGCGCGCGAGCGCGCGACACCCCGCGGGTATCGGAGGTCGGGGAACCGGTCGGATTCCAAGCGTTTGACGGATTTCCCATTGACAGGGACCGTCCCTCCGTATTCCTTTATTGAATTCCCCATCCATTTATTCGATGATATCGACGGCGCCCCGCCCTTTGTTCCCAAGGCCGCGCTTCGAACAAATGCCCAAAGAGACGGAATCATGGATTGAACCCACTTGGATGGCGATCGTCGGTCATGAATTCATTCCACGGAGGCTGGAATTGGGAGAATATCCGACCAAAGGGATTCGCCGCATGGAGACGGATCATGTTTTTCTTGTCTTCGCGGGTATTCTCCGTCCCGCTCTTCCGGGCTTCTTTAACATCGAAGTATTCATTGGAATTTAGCTTGAGTTCCACGGTCTCCAAGGATTCGGGACCGACCGTTTTCGGACTCCGGCGCGGAAATACCGGAGGGATCCCGAGTCATCTAAGATAAACGCGTGTTCCACTGGTACACACCCCGGGTGTCGATGAATTATAATTGAGTCACGGTCATCGTTTAAGACACTCGGCATCGCGTGAACATGCGAATGATGCGCTCGATTTGGAAATCGCGCGGAGGAGTGGAGACAATTCCGCCGTGACCAATTCCATTGGGCGCCATCCCGGAATTGGTTTCGGGATTGGAGGATGGAAATGATCCGTCATGATTTTCCCCTTTTTCGCGCTTCGGGGGAAGTCTTTTCAGCCCAAAGAGCCAGGCATTCGGTGACTATGACCTTCAGGGGCTTTTCGCCCTCGGACAAAACATGCCGCCTCCGAACGTCTCCGCAGAACTCCGCCGCCTCGGCGTAGCTGATCGATCCGAGTGATTTCGCGATCATTTGCGGTGTTTCGCCCAATGGTTGGGGAATCGTGTCCGCGAAGCGTTCGATGTAAGCCTCCAAGTCCGAACCGGTGGGGGAATTCAGCGTCAGCCGGAGTTGAAAACGGCGCCAGACCGCGCGGTCAAGCAACTCTCCGTGATTGGTGGCCGCGATCACGACTGTGTGGCTGGGCAGATCGTCCATCTGCATCAGCAGCGAGGTCACAACGCGTTTGATTTCACCCGTTTCGTGTTCGTCCCCGCGTTCTTTTCCGACGGCGTCGAACTCGTCGAAGAAAAGAACGCAAGGCGCCGTGCGGGCGTGGTCGAACACGCGCTTCAGTCGGGACGCGGTTTCGCCGAGGTAGCTGCCGATCATGGATTCGTAGCGCACGACGAAGAATGTCGTCCCGAGCGCCTCGGCGACCGCTTCGGCCAAAGACGTTTTTCCGTTTCCCGGGGGGCCTGAAAGCAAAACGCGGTGGCGGGGCTCGAGGGAGTGGGCGCGCAGGACCGATGCCCGCAGTTGTTCCTCGATGAGCTCCTTGCAGGCCCGAAGATTCGTGCTCGACAATACCAGATCCTCAAGCCGGGATTTGGGCGTCATCTCGACAATGAAACCGGGGGCCCGGACATGGCCGCCGCCCAAAAAACTCGCGCCGTGGTGTGGGGCTCCCGTGACCCGCAGAGCTTCCGTCAAGCGCTCGGCCAACAGGTTGTGGTTCTTGGCTTTCTCCTCGGCGATGATCGCTTCGGTGGTCTTCCGCAGGCCCGTCTGATCCCCGGACGAACCCGCTCTGACGAGAGAAATCAAAAGGTCGCTTCTAGCCATTATGGAAATTCCGTTCAATGATCACCGCCGCTAATCCGCTTCCGATGCGAAGACACTTCACCGCGAATTCGTGCTTCCATCGCTCCGATACCATTCGTGATGGGCAAGTCGACCTAAATTCACCGCATCGCCCCGCCGTGCCGCCGTTCATCGCGGGGATGCCGGGGACCGCATGGCCGGCGGGCGGTGCATGCGTTTGACGGCGCGGGTTCGCTGGAACTTGAGGACGGGCGCCGAAAACCGACGCGAAGGTTGGCCGGGGATACCGCGGCCCGCTTGGCCGAAGGCGGGCCGGAGCCGCAGTGCCGGAATCCGCGCCATGCTTTCGGGAGGCCGTCGGGGCGCGGGAGGCCGATTCGGCGATGTGCCGGTTGCCGGCCACGCCGTTGGTGGTTTTGAATGTGACGGCGAACCCGCCGACACGTTCCATGGCGCACGAGCGGAATGGTGTCACTGGGGCAGGAGTCCCTCGGTGATCTGGATGGCGGCCTTCATGTGGGCGTTCACGCGCGATTCGGGTTCCCGGGCGACGGCCTTCGTGGCTGTCGTGCGGCGTGGATGCGGGCGATGGGCCGGGCATGGGGCGCTCCATGTCGCGGGTGGGGAATGGAAGTAGAGCACGGATCGGGAGGCTTGTCACACTGTTTGGTTTCGTCGGCGGGGCGGCCGCGCCATTGAAGGCGAGGGCGGGTTTTGATTCCGGGGAGCCGCACGCTCCGATGATCGCCGTGGGTTTTCGAAGTGAACCGGAGCGATACAATGAATGTCTCCTTCGACGTCCCGCGCTGAGGGCTTGACCTGTTCGACCGAATCCTCCCGCCGGAAAGGCGAACACGCGCCGCGCGGTGGACTTCGTTGAAGATGCCCGCGGCCGGAGGCCGGGAGTTGCGAAGGGCGACGGGAATCCCACCTCGGCCACGCGGGGTCCGCGGCGGGAGGGACGGAAGGCCGGCAAGGCGAATTTCTTCCCATGTTCCCTCCGTGTTCGGTTGCGGGTCCGGGCTTCCGCCCGTATGCCCCCATGATTCGGACTCCCGTGAAGGTGCGCCATGAGCGAGCATAAGATGATCTCCGTGCGCGGTGCGCGGGAGCACAACCTCAAGAACATCGATGTCGACATCCCTCGCGATCGGTTGGTCGTGATCACCGGGTTGTCGGGGTCCGGCAAGTCATCGCTCGCCTTCGACACGATCTACGCCGAGGGACAGAGACGTTACGTCGAAAGCCTTTCGGCTTACGCCCGTCAGTTCCTCGACATGATGGAGAAGCCGGATGTGGACCACATCGCTGGGCTGAGTCC
>JANQKA010000840.1 GCA_028281405.1 Hasllibacter sp.
CAAGGCTGCCAAGGACAGGATCGTTCCCAAAACCGGACCGATGCACGGCGTCCAACCGAACGCGAACGCGAGGCCGAGAACATAGGCCCCGAAGGCGGACCCGCCCCGCTCGCCGGCGTCGAGACGGGCCTCGCGCGTCAGCAGGGGGATGCGGACGACACCGAGGAAGTGCAGGCCGAAGACCATTACGATCAATCCCGCGATGATCACGAACCAATCCTGATTCCGCAGAAAAAACATGCCGAACGCCGACGCGGTGAAACCCAAAAGGATGAACACCGTCGACAGGCCGAGCACGAAGAAGGCGGATGCGGAGGCCGCGCGGCGGCGCGGCGCGGCGCCGCCGCCGGAGAGTTCCGCCACGGATATGCCGCCCATGTAGGCCAGATAAGGCGGCACGATGGGCAACACGCAGGGGCTGAGGAAAGACAACACCCCGGCGGCCAAGGCGGTCGCGAGCGCGGGCGTCAACGACGCGTCCATGATATCGATGCCGAACATGGGGAACACTTAGCGCGTATTCCCTCCGAATGGAAACCGGGCGGGATCCGTTCAACGGATCGGGGAATTCCCGCGCGAACCGGCGATTCGGCCGGTGCGGGTGGCGCTCGCCGTCCCGCCGCATGGCCGCCCCCCTCCACGCGCGCGAAGGCGTGGATCCATTCGCGCGTCTTGGCGGCGGTTTGCTCCCTTCCCCCTCCACGCGCGCGAAGGCGTGGACAATTCGCGGCGGCTCTGGGAAGGAGGGGGCCATGAAGGTCGCCGCCGAACTCGACGCCCGCGGGCTGCTCTGCCCCCTGCCCGTGCTGAAGGCCCGCAAACGTCTCGAGCCACTGGAGCCGGGAGATGTCCTGCGCATGTTGGCGGACGATCCCGCCGCGGTGATCGACGTCCCGCACTTTTGCGCCGAGGCGGGACACGATCTCGTCGAGGTATCCGGGAACGGCGAAGACCGGACCTACCTGATTCGAAAAGGTCGCTGACACCGCCTCCCGCCGTCCGGTGGAACGAGGCGGGATTGACCGGCGGCCGGCCCCGCCCGCCGAAAAACATCAATCCCGCGGAGAATTCCAAGATTCCCCGGAATCGACATCGATTCCGAACCGGGCGGATATCGTTCCGGCGCGGAAGCGTCCTCCGCCGTTCGGCGGGTGCGGCGTCGCAGATGCCCGGTGATCGATCGCTTCGCCACGACCGAACCATGGCCCGGGCCGGTGTTTCCGCCGCGGGTCCGCGACCCGGCACCGGTTCCGGGGTGGAGGGCCAAGGTCCGGCGACACCGCGTCCCCCGCCGTTCGACGGGGGACGCGGAAAAGATGTTCAGCGATCGAGCAGCCACCACCCGCGGCGCTTTGGCTTGGCGGCGGATTCCGAATCGGGCTCGGGCGCCGATTCGGACCCGGCTTCCGACGACATTTTCCGGCCCTCGTCGGTTCCGGGCGAAACGCCGGCGGCATCCGGGGCATCCATCCCTCCTTCCGCGGGACGGCGATCCTCGAGCGGTGCGGCCTCCGCGACCATCTCCGCCCCATCGCCGGACCCTCCGGCGACGTCGACCCTGTCTCCACGCTCATCGGCGCGGTTCGGATGATCCAACACCTCGAAGCCGGCATCCCAGGGTTTCAGTTCCGTCCCGGTTCCGTTGGAATCGTCCCGCGCGGTTTCCAGGGCCTGACCCGACGCCTCCTTCTCAACGACCGGTTCATCCGCGCTTTCCCCAAGCATTCCCAAGTCACCGCCCGCGGCCTTCGGTTCGGTCGCCTCGGCCACCACGGTTTCGTCGACCGTCCGGTTCCCGGCCGCCTCCTCCCCGGATTTGCGGCGACGGGAGCGGCTTGTCCGCTTCCTCTTTGGCTTTTCCTCTTCGAACAGCCCCGTCTGTCCATCGGAATCGGTCAAATCATCGTCGATCACCTCCAACCCCGTGGCGACTTTGCTTTCGGTCTTGGCGGACCGACGTCCCCTGCCCCGCTTCTTCGCGGGAGCGCCTTCGCCGGAGTCCGCTCCGTCGGACGCGGCTTCGGCGACGGCCGCTTCCCCGATCGCGCCGGCTCCGGGCTCGTCCTCCGAAGCATCGTCTTCCGAACCCGCTTCATCCGACGGGACAAGCCCTGTGTCGCTCCCATCGGGATGCCCCTCCGTTTCGCGCCCGCCGCGGCGACGGCGGCGGCGTTTCTTCTTCTCCTGATCCCCATCGGCCTCGCCGGCCTCGTCCCGCTCCGCGTCGTCGGCCTCCTCCAACTCCGGTAGATCGTCCATGTCGACCGAAACCACCGGGGCCGCGCGTTCGGGCACGATTCGGGTCGCGGTCTTGAATTTCTCCACGGAGAAATCCGGAGACAAGAGCAGCGGATCCCCCTCGATCCTGATCGAAAGCCCGTAGCGCGCCTCGACCCGGGAGATGTGCTCGCGCTTTTGGTTCATCATGTAGTTGGCGATGTCCACGGGCACCTTGACCAGCACCTCCTTCGACCGCCTGCGGACACCCTCCTCCTCGATCTGACGGATGATCTGCAACGCCAGGCTGTCGCTGGAGCGCAGCAAGCCCGTGCCGTGACAGGCGTGGCACGGTTGGGTGGAAGCTTCCAGCATTCCGGGGCGGAGCCGCTGACGCGACATCTCGAGAAGGCCGAAGCCGGATATGCGCCCAATCTGAATGCGGGCCCGATCGGTTTTGAGCTTGTCCTTGAAACGCTTTTCGACGGCGGCGTTGTTCTTGCGCTCGTCCATGTCGATGAAGTCGATGACGATCAAACCGGCGAGATCCCGCAGGCGCAACTGGCGCGCCACCTCCTCGGCTGCCTCGAGGTTCGTCTTGAGGGCCGTGTCCTCGACCGACGCCTCCTTGGTGGCCCTGCCGGAATTCACGTCGATGGCCACGAGCGCCTCGGTGATTCCGATCACGATGTATCCGCCGGATTTCAGTTGAACCTTGGGGTTGAACATCCCGGCGAGGTAGCTGTCCACCTGGTACCGCGCGAACAGCGGAATGTTCTCCTGATGGAATTTCACGTTCTTGGCGTGGGACGGCATGAGCATCTTCATGAAGTCCTTGGCCACGTGGTGTCCCTGTTCGCCGTCAACGATCACCTCGTCTATCTCGCGGTCGTAGAGATCGCGGATCGACCGTTTGATGAGGTTGCCCTCCTCGTAGATCGGCGCGGGGGCGGCCGCCTTCAGCGAGTGGCCGCGGATCTGCTCCCAGAGCCGCTGAAGGTATTCGTAATCGCGCTTGACCTCCGCTTTGGTGCGCTTGGCGCCCGCGGTTCGGATGATGAGTCCCGCGCCGTCCGGCACCACGATGTCGTCGGCGATATCCTTCAGCTTTTTGCGGTCGGTGGCGTTGGTGATCTTGCGGCTGATGCCCCCGCCCCGCGCCGTGTTCGGCATCAGGACGCAGTATCGGCCGGGGAGGCTGAGATACGTCGTCAGGGCCGCCCCCTTGTTTCCGCGCTCCTCCTTGACCACCTGAACGAGCAGAACCTGGCGGACCTTGATGACGTCCTGGATCTTGAAGTGGCGCGGGTTGTGCTTGCGGACGCGCTCGATCTCCTCCGAGATATCATCGTCGGAGACCGATTCGATATCCGGATCGTCCCCGCGGCCTCCCGATGAGCCGGATTCGTCTTCGACGCCCATGGACGAGGGACCGTCATCGTCCTCGGCGGCTCCGACGTCGTCCTCCGCGGCGCCGGCTTCCGCGCCGAACGCCTCCCCGTATTCCTCCATTTCGGGGTGTTCTACCGCGGGGTCGGCCACTTCGCCGGGAGCGCCGTCGGTTTCGGGAGCGACGTCGATCACATCCATTCCGGCGATGCTTTCATCGCCGGACCCCAAAACCGCCTCCACGAGACCGTCCGCCGACGCCGCGCCCCGCTTCGCTCCGCGGCGGGGATCCTGATCCGGGTCCTCGCTGGTGACGAGCGCGTCCGTGTCCGCGACCTTCTCGGCCCTCGTCGGCCGTCGGCGCGTGGAACGCTTCTTCGGAGCCCCGTCCTCCGCCGCGGTTCCCCCGGCCTGGGCGCGTTCCCCGGCGGGACGGGCCCTGCGGTCGGCTTCCGAAACCCGGTAGTAATCCGGGTGGATTTCGGAGAACGCCAGGAATCCATGGCGGTTGCCGCCATAATCCACGAAGGCCGCCTGAAGCGACGGTTCAACGCGGGTGACCCTCGCGAGGTGGATGTTTCCGGCGAGTTGTTTCTTGTTTACCGATTCAAAGTCGAATTCCTCGACCTTGTTTCCGTCGACCACCACGACGCGGGTTTCCTCCTCGTGGGTGGCATCAATGAGCATCTTCTTCGGCATTTCGTCCTTCTACGCGGACCTCCCGGCGGCGCCCCGGAGGGCGCGGCGGCGGGTCCGTGTTCCATTTTGGCGATTCGCGCACCCGGGAAGGCGGCGGCGGAAGCGCCAGCCGTCACTTCGCGGAGTTTCAACGTGCGTGACATCGCGGTCTCTCTCCGACGCCCTCGGGCGCCTGTTGCGTAACTCCAACCAACAAAGTGGCCGGAGCGGTATCCGACGCGGCCCCTCGGGACCGACTCGAGCCGTCCGCGGCCCGCGCGTTCGTTCGCGCCGGTACCGCGACCGGGAAATCCGGTTGGACGCGCGGCGGCGTCCATCCCGGGAGAATAAAGCGCTTGCCCGGCGGGCGCAACCCACAATCGTCACCCGCGATTGTGCCGATCCGCTCCGCAAGAACCGCGAATCGCCCGCGATACGCGGTTCCGGGCGCGGGAGCGTTCTGCGTCGGTCGGAAATTCCGGCCGAAATCGACGACGGACGGCGGGAGCGGAAGGCGTTCCGGCGGCCTCCCGGTTCCATGGTGGCGGCTCCGCGGAAGGGAGGATTTCGCCGCCGGCGCGCGGCGATTCCTTCGCTGGGTCGGCTTCCGGTGTCGACCAAGCCGGCTCCGGCCGCCCCCTCCGCTACGCCCATCGAGGCCGCGCCCTCCAATCTCCCGACGCGCCGGGCGGCGGGACGGCCGGGACCAAGCGCGGCGGCATTCTCCCGCCGTCCGCCGCGGAGAAGGCCCCGGCCGGCGCCGAACGGTTCCGCGAAGGGCCGCGGGGGGCCGAAGGCGAATCACCCGCGAATCACCGGACCCGCATCCGACTCCCGCGAAGGACATCCACCGGCGGGGGTGTCAGAACAATCCGGGCAGGCACAGGCCCCCCATCAGCATGACGACGATGGAGACCGCTCCCGCCGCGTCGCCGACGAAGGCGGCGGAGGGGCGGGAAGAGACGGCGCGAATCACGTTGGACATGGAATCCTCCGGAGTTGTTGGTTTTTCCTTTGTTCCCCAAAAATCCGGTCAATGCAAGAACTTTATACGAACATGAGAGAATAATTTCGGAACGGCCTACCCCACGCCCTTCAACCGGAACGGCCCACCCCACGCCCTTCAGCCGGAACGGCCCACCCCACGCCCTTCAGCCGGACCGGCCCACCCCACGTCCTTCAGCCGGAACGGCCTACCCCACGCCCTTCAACCGGAACGCCCGGTCCTGTTCCAACAGCCACAACAGCGCGCGCGCCGCCTTCCCCCTCGGACCCGACAGCTCGGGGTCGCGCGTCAGCAGCGACCTGGCGTCGCTTTGCGAGATCTCCATGAGCTTCGCCCGCCCCGCCAAGTCGGCGACCCTGAATCTGGGAAGGCCGGATTGCGCCGTGCCGATGAGGTCGCCGGAGCCGCGAAGCGACAGGTCGACCTCCGCGATCCGGAATCCGTCCTCGGTTTCCCGCATCGTCGTCAGCCGCCGCTCCGCCGATTCGTTCAGGGGGGCCTGGTATAGCAGCAAACAAGTCGACGCGGCGGCTCCGCGTCCCACCCGCCCGCGCAGCTGGTGCAGCTGGGCCAGGCCGAAATTATCGGCGCGCTCGATAACCATGATCGAGGCGTCGGGAACGTCCACCCCCACCTCGATCACCGTCGTCGCCACCAACACGCGCGTTTCGCCCGCCGCGAACGCCTCCATGGCCGCGTCCTTCTCCGGCGGCGTCATCTGGCCATGCACCAGGCCGACCGCGCCGCCCAACGCCGCGCGCAGGGACTTGAACCTCTCTTCGGCCGAAGTCAGATCCGATGCCCCGGATTCCACCACCAACGGACACACCCAATAGGCTTGGCGACCTTCCGCAACCGCCGAGCGCAGCCGCTCGACCACGTCGTCCATCCGCGACATCGGAGCCACGGAGGTGGTCACCGGCGTCCGCCCCGGCGGTTTTTCGTCGAGCACGGAGACGTCCATGTCGCCCCACTGCGCCAATTGCAGGCTCCGCGGAATCGGGGTCGCAGTCATCACCAGCACGTCCGCCCGCTCGCCCTTCGAGCCGAGATCCATCCGCTGACGGACCCCGAACCTGTGCTGCTCGTCCACGACCGCCAGCCTGAGATCCCCGAAGGTCACGCCTTCCTGGAACAGCGCGTGGGTGCCCACCATGATTTGGATTTTCCCCGCCGCGAGCGCGGCGAGCTTGCCTTCCCGTTCCGCGCCGCGGTCGCGTCCGGTGAGGATTTCCAGAACGACGCCCGCCTCTTCGGCGAGAGGCCGGAGGTTCTCCAGATGCTGCCGGGCCAGGATCTCCGTCGGCGCCATCAGCGCGCCCTGCCCGCCCGCCTCCGCCGCCGTCAAAAGCGCCATCAGGGCCACCAGCGTCTTTCCCGATCCGACATCCCCCTGGAGCAGACGGTACATCCGTCTGTCCGACGCCATGTCCCCGGCGACCTCCTCCATGACACGGTTTTGCGCCGCCGTCGGGCGATATGGCAGAGCGGCGAGCGCCCGGCGGCGATGGCGGCCGTCTCCGTCGCAGCGCCTCCCGACGCGTGAACGCGCGTGCGCCCAGGTCAGCGCCAGGGTGAGCTGATGCGCGAACAATTCATCGTAGGCCAACCGCTCCCGCGCCGGGGAAGACTCGGAAACATCCTCGGGCGTCCGCGGCGCGTGCGCCGAGCGCAACGCCTCCGCGAAACCGGGCCATCCGGCCTTGGTGAGTTGTCCCGGATCGATCCACTCGTCCAGATCCGGAACCCGATCCAAAGCCTCTCCGACCGCCTGGCGCATCGTCCGCTGCGTCAGGCCGTTCGCCAAGGGATAGACGGGTTCGGCTTCGGGAATGTCTCCCGCCCCGTCCGGCGGGACGATGTGATCCGGGTGCGCGATTTGAAGCGAGCCGTCGAACATTTCCACCCGGCCCGACACCACGCGCCGGGATCCCACGGGCAGTTGTTGCAGGATCCAATCCCCGCCGGCGCGGAAAAACACGAGCTGGAAGGCCGTCTCCGAATCCTCGACCTCGACGCGGTACGGCTTGCCCTTGAACCGCGGGGGCCGATGTGCCCCGACCGTCACCTCCACGGTGGCCACGGAGCCGACCGGAGCCCCGGACAGGCTGCTCCGCCGCGAGCGGTCGATCACCGAATGCGGCAACGTCAGGACCAGATCCTTGGGCGTGGCCACGTGGAGAGCCGCCATCGCCTTGGCCGCCTTGGGGCCGACGCCCGGGAGCGCCTTCAATTCCGCGAACAGCGGAAACAGGCTCTCGGGGCGCCCCCCTCCGCTCATGTCCGGCCGACGCGCCGGAGCCACTCGTCCTCGTCGATCGCCTCCACGCCGAGTTCGGCGGCCTTCGCGGCCTTCGACCCCGCGCCCGGTCCCGCCACAACGAGATCTGTTTTCGCCGAGACCGAGCCCGACACTTTCGCCCCCAGGGATTCGGCGAGCGCCTTCGCCTCGGCCCGCGTCATTTTTTCGAGGGTGCCGGTGAACACCACGGTCTTGCCCGCCACCGGGCTGTCCCCGGCCGCCGGAACCTCCTCGTCCTCGATTTCATCCAGCATCTCCACCAGCTCATCGATGGAGGCGCGCTCCTGTTCCTGGGAGAAAGCCGTGACAAGGGCGGTGGCGACCGTTGTTCCGATGCCTTCGATGCCCACTATTTCGTCCCACGCCTCACGCGCCTTGTCCGGGACACCGGCCCAGACGCGCCCGCGGGCTTCGCCGACCTTCGCCCGGCGGTCCTCCTTCTTGGCGGCGGCGCGTTCCTCCATCGCGGCCTCCTCGGCCTTCCGCTCCGCCTCCCCCGCCGGTTTCGACGAGTCGACGGCGCGCGCCAAGGCATCCCAGTTCCCGAAGTGACGCGCCAAGTCCGCCGCCGCGCCCTCTCCGACGTGACGGATCCCCAGCGAGAACAGCAGCCGCCGCAGGGGGATCCTCCGGCGCTCGTCGATCGCGGCGAACAGGTTTTCGGCGCTCTTCTCTCCCCACCCTTCCATGTTTTTCAACAGGTTCAGGCCGGAGCCGAGTTTCTCCTTCAAGCGGAAGATATCGGCGGGAGTGCGAATCCACCCGTCGCGGTAAAATTGCTCGATCTGCTTCGCCCCCAACCCTTCGATGTCGAAGGCCGCGCGGGAGACGAAATGCTTGAGTCTTTCGACCGCCTGCGCCGGGCAGGCCACCCCGCCGGTGCAACGCCGCACCGAGTCGCCCGGTTCCCTCACGGCCTCGGAGCCGCATTCCGGGCAGGTTTCGGGAAAATCGTAGGGCTTGGCGTCCTTCGGACGCTTCGAGACATCCGTGTCGGCGATCTTCGGAATCACGTCCCCAGCGCGGTAGACCTGAACCCAATCCCCCGGCCGGATGTCCTTGCCGCCGCGGATTTCCTCACCGTCCGCGTCGCGCCCCGCGATATAGTCCTCGTTGTGCAGGGTCGCGTTCGACACCACGACCCCGCCGACCGTCACCGGGGACAGCCTCGCCACAGGCGAGAGCGCGCCCGTGCGCCCGACCTGGATTTCCACGGCTTCAAGCCAAGTCCACGCGCGTTCCGCTGGAAATTTGTGCGACACGGCCCAGCGCGGCGTGGTGGAGCGCAGCCCCAGCCGCGACTGAAAGGAAAGATCGTTGACCTTGTAGACCACGCCATCGATGTCGAATCCGAGGGTCGCCCGCTCCGCTTCGACCTCCCGGTAATGTTCGAGCATTTCCTTCATGTTCGCGCAGCGGCGCATCTTGGGAGTGATCTTGAACCCCAGCTCGGCCAGACGCTTCAACGCGCCCTCCTGCGTGTCGGCGAGGGGCTCCGACACCTCGCCCCAGGCGTAGGCGAAGAAACACAGCGGGCGTTGTTTCGTGATCTCCGAGTCCAACTGACGCAGCGAACCGGCGGCGGCGTTGCGGGGGTTGGCGAACACCTTCCCGCCGGATTTCGTCTGCGACGCGTTCAGCTTTTCGAAGTCCTTGTGGCTCATGTAGGCCTCTCCCCGGACCTCCAGAATCCCGGGAGCCGCTTCCAACTCGTTGGGAATGTCCCCGATCGTGCGCGCGTTGCGTGTGACGTCTTCGCCGACCGCGCCATCGCCGCGCGTCGCCGCCGTCACCAACCGCCCGTCCTCGTAGCGCAGCGACAACGACAACCCGTCGATTTTCGGCTCCGCGGTGAAGGCCAGGTCGGCGTCCGGCCCCAGTCCCAGGAATTTGCGGACCGATGTCTCGAAATTCGCGACGTCCTTTTCATCGAACGCGTTCGCGAGCGAGAGCATCCTCCGGGCGTGCGCGACCTTGGCGAACCCCTCCGCCACCGGGCCGCCAACCCTGCCCGACGGGCCGCCGACCCGCTTCAGATGCGGGAATTTCGCCTCGATTTCGAAATATCGCCGCTTCTGGTCGTCGTACTCGGCGTCGTCCATCTTCGGGTTGTCGTCCCGGAAGTAAGCGATGTCCGCTTCGGCCAACTGTTCGTCCAATTTGGAGAGCATCTTTTTGGCGGCGTCCTCCGTCAGTTCCTCCACAGACACCTCTCCAGCACCGGCGTTCGCCATCGTCGTCCTCCCTCGCATTCCCGCACGGGTTTATGCCCGCGCGCCGGAACCGTCCAGACCGCGGCGGACCGGGTTCCACCCATGTGCCTCGCGACCCGAGCCGAGTCGGGCGGCTTCCGAGGGAAGCGCGGGTCATCGGCACGACGCATTCACACGCCGCCGCGAGAGAATCCCTGCGGCCACCGCATGATTTCGTCGGAACCGAGTTTTCCGGCAACGATGGCGAAGCGGTAGTCGCACCACCTGGATACCGCAACTTCGGCGCGCCGCGGGACATCGGGTCGCTGAGGCCGGCGACCGCGGGGAAACGGGTTCGCGGAGGCCGGCGACTGCGGGGAAACGGGTTCGCGGAGGCCGGAGGCCGCTGGATTCCGGAGTTCGCGGTCCCTCGGAGGCGGGATACATCCCGTGGTCCAAATGACGCCGACAAATTCGGACGCCCCCGCGCATTCGGTTCAATTACTCGCGAACTTCGTGGCACAACCATCTGCCTTGTCGAATGATTCCAAGATTCCCGAGAACCCGCTCCGACCATGCGGGGGCGGCGGAACTCATCGTCTCCAGCATCTTCGGCCCCCGACCAGCTGGCGCCGTGCCGGATGCGCCACCCGGCCTTCC
>JANQKA010000848.1 GCA_028281405.1 Hasllibacter sp.
CGGCGTTCAAGCCCGAAACAGAGACCTGCGAATAATCCAAACCGAAGGTATTGAAGCTTGGCTCGAGCAGACAGATTACCACCTCAGGAGCCTGGTCGAGACAGTGATGTCCCGAATGAAGCGTATCAAGGAGAAACTCTCGGCGCGCAAATTCGATAATCAGGTTGTGGAGTTCGCAATTCTCTGCTTGATTCTGAACATGCACGTCTGGATCGGAATGCCGAATCGTAAGGCAAATTGCCAATAATCAGGCAAAAAGGGCATCTAATTATCAAACAACGCCGGTGATACCCTCCAAATCCAACCGCAAGATCCAGAGGAACCACGATGTCGAGATGTATAAAACGCGTCGCTTGGTCGAGAATTTCATCGGGAAAGCCAAGGAAAAAAGGGGAATCGCGACGAGATTCGACAAGACCGACACCAGCTACGCGGCCCGTTGGTACTTAGTGGGAACGCTGGAAGCCTTGAAATGAATGTCCACAGGCCCTAGACAAATTGCTCGATTTGGAACGCGGGCCTTCCGGTGAGACATGATGGATTTGATCAATCCCCCGCCATATATGGCGAGGCTGGCGAATCGTCCAAATTTTAGTCGGATGCCCGTTGCGTCTTCCGCAAGCGTAATGTAAGCTTGACCCTGTCACTGCGATTTGCTTCCAAGGTTGCCATGCACGTTATTGTTTCCACAACCGCCGAATTTGACCGCCAAGCAAAAGCTCTGATGAGGGACGTTGAGATTGACAGGTTGATCGGTCGTGCGGCGCGCAACCCGGAGGAAGGCGACCCAATCGGCGGAGGACTTCGCAAGTCGAGATTCCCACGTCCAGGAGCCGGCAAGAGCGGGGGCTACCGTGTGATTCGCCTTGTTCTTGAGGGTGACCCCACCGAAGTCGTGCTCATGTGGGTCTACGCGAAGAACGAAAAATCCGACTTGACTCCGCGAGAGTTAGGGCGTTTGAAAAACTGCGGCAAGAAGATTGCCGAGTCTGAAAGGAGGCTGAAATGAGTAGCGATGAATTCAAAGCCTTGGATCGGGGCATGAAGGAGGTTCTCGCCTACGTGCGCGGCGAGGGAACTCTCACTGTGCACGAAGTCGACGTATCCACGCCGGACGGCGGGATTGTCAGGAGGGGCAGGGCTTTCCGGGATCCGGAAACCCGCAAGCCGATCTATGAGGACGAAGCGCCTCACAAGCCCGCACATGTGCCCACGGCGTCCCGCGGGAATGCCTCCGGGGCCGAAATCGGCCGCCGGATGGAGCGCGGCAAGGTCCGCGGGGAGAGGACCGCCATTCGGGCCCAGGATCGATCGCGGGCGCGCTCTTGAAACCGTGATCAAGGGCCCGGTTGGGCTGACCAGACGGGTGCGCGCGTGACGAAAACTTCGCGTGACGCGGGTCGCGCCCCGTCTTGTCCGGTGCGCGATGGCGGCGGTGTCCCGGAATCCGTGGCCGCCGGCGGCGGCATGGGAGTGTCGCCGTGTTCGCCGCCGCTTGACATCGCGCGTATCAGCCGGCGCGGGTTGCTCTCCCGCCGAAGATGTCGCTTGGCTTGGCGGGATTTCCTTGAACGTTGGCGTTTCGGATCGGGGTCGAAGGAGGAACATTGTCCGGCTTGGAGGGCGCGCGTTCCTGTGGCACATGTCGGGTCGGCGCCATCTTGCTGGTTTTGCGATCTTGGAACAGGTAAGGGAAGGGGGGGAGAAGGGGAGCGGACCGTGACAAAGAGAATACGGTGTCCGGCTGGGGATGCGACGAAATTGGAGCATTGGTCCCCGGGGCGACGTCTTGGTTAACACCTTGCCGCACGTTATGATGTTTGTTGCTTCCACCGTGACAGTTCCCACGGTATACGCCGCTTCGGAGGCGAAGGAGCGCGTGCATGGGAACGCTTGATGGCAAGGTCGCGCTGGTGACCGGCGGACGCGGGGGCATCGGCCGCGCCGTGGTGTCGCGGTTCGAGCGCGAAGGCGCCCATGTCTACGCGGCCGATCTCGCCGAAGGCGGCTCGCTGCCCGGAGACGGTCACGGCACCGGGGAATTCCTGCGCTTGGATGTCACTCTGGAGGGCGATGTTGCCGCGGCCATGGACCGCGTCCGCGGGGAGCGCGGACGCCTGGACGTATTGGTGAACGCGGCGGGCGTGGAGATCGAGAAAACCATCGAGGAGACGACGCTCGAGGAGTGGAACCGCTGCTTCGCGGTCAATGTCACCGGAATGTTCCTGACCTCCAAGCACGCGCTGCCGCTCCTTCGCGAAGCGGCGGGACGGGGGGCGGGCGCGTCGGTCGTGAATTTCGGATCATACGACGGGTTCATCGCCGACCCGGGTCTCGCGGCCTACTGCGCCTCCAAAGGGGCGGTGCACGCGCTGACCCGCGCGATGGCCTGCGACCACGGCCCCGAGGGCATACGCGTGAACGCGGTCTGCCCGGGCTATGTGGACACGCCGATGCTGCGGAGTTTCTTCGCGGGCGAGGCGTCGGGAGGCGGCGGCAAGACCTTGGATCAACTTCAGTCCGCGGTGCGGAACGTCCATCCCCTGCGGACGTATGGAACTCCCGGGGACGTGGCCAACCTGGTGAACTGGCTGGCCTCGGACGAGGCGCGCTACGCGTCGGGACAACTTTGGGTGCTGGACGGCGGCCTGTCGGCGCAAGTGCAGCAAATGAATCTTTGACGGGGAGCGGCTGTGGAGCGATTCGAGGACATGCTGACGGGAGGCCATCCGAATTCGCTTGGCCGGACGGTCGAGGTGGTCGATCTGGCGCTCGCCGACCCGGAGCGCGTGAACGAGCTGTTCGCCTGCTACCGCAGCGCCGACGAGGTGGTGCGGCTGCGGGTGTCGAACGCGATTCGGCGGGTGCAGGCGGAGCGCCCCGACCTCGTGCTGCCGTTGATGGACGCCCTGATCGACGAAATCGGCGCGCTCGACCAGGCGTCGGCCCAGTGGACGCTTCCCAAACTGTTCGCCGCCGCGGAACGCGATCTGACCGCGGAGCAGCGCGCCCGCGCCGAGGCCTTGGTGCGGCGCAACCTCGCGGAGCACGGCGACTGGATCGTGCTCAACAATTCCATCGAACTGCTGACGCGGTGGGCGGGGGACAGCGCGGAACTCCGCGGCTGGCTCACGCCTCACCTCGAGCGGCTTTCGAAGGATCCGCGGAAGTCCGTGGCGGCGCGGGCCCGCAAGGCCGCCGCGCGCCTGAAGGAGACGTGACATGCCCAAATCCGTGATCATCACATGCGCGCCCACGGGCGGCATCCACACGCCGTCCATGTCGGAGCACCTGCCGATCACGCCGGCGGAGATCGCCACCGCGTCCATCGAGGCCGCGGAGGCCGGGGCGTCGATCATTCATCTCCACGCGAGGGATCCCGAAAACGGCAGACCCGACCCCCGGCCCGAGACGTTCCTGCGGTTCCTGCCGACGATCAAGCAGTCCACCAACGCGGTGATCAACGTCTCCACGGGGGGCGGACTTGGCATGTCGATGGAGGAGCGCCTGCGCGCCGCCACGACGACCAGTCCGGAAATGGCCAGCCTCAACATGGGGAGCATGAACTTCGGGCTGTTCCCGCTTCTGGAGAAGCGCGGGGAGTGGAAGCACGATTGGGAGCCGGAATTCCTCGGCATGACCCGCGATTTCATCTTTCCCAACACCTTCGCGACGATCGAGCAGGCCCTGCGGGAACTGGGCGGCAAGCACGGCACGAAATTCGAATTCGAATGCTACGACCTCGGCCACCTTTACAATTTGAAGTGGTTCGTGGACCAAGGTCTCGTCAAGTCTCCGTTCTTCATTCAGATGGTGTTCGGCATCCTCGGCGGCATGGGCGCCGAGTTGGACCATCTCGTGCACCTTCACCGCACCGCCGACAGGCTGTTCGGCCCCGAGAACTACGAGTGGTCGGTGCTGGCGGCGGGACGCCACCAGATGCCGTTCGCGACGCAGTCGGCGATGCTGGGTGGAAATCTCCGCGTCGGTCTGGAGGACAGCCTGTACATCGGCAAGGGGGAACTGGCCGTGTCGAACGCGCAGCAGGTCGAGAGGATCAGAAGCATCGTGGAGAATCTCGGCCTGTCCGTCGCCACTCCGGACGAGGCGCGGGAGAGACTTGGTTTGAAGGGTGGCGACCGGGTGTCGTTCTGAGGAGTGAGGAATGCGGACCAAATTGCTGATAAACGGCGAATTCGTGGAGGGGGCGGGCGAGGCGTCGAGCGTGCTCGACCCCGGCTCCGGCGCGGAGGTGGCGCGGGTCGCCGAGGCGTCTTCCGAGCAGGTCGACGCGGCGGCGGCCGCCGCCGCGGAGGCGTTCGAGAGATTCTCGCGGAGCACGCCCGCCACCCGAGCCGGCTTGCTGCTGGAGATCGCCGACACGCTGGAGAAGCATCAGGACGAACTCGCCGATCTCGAAAGCCTCGACGTCGGAAAGCCGTGGCCATCGGCCCGCGACGACGAGATGCCCCTGACCATCGACACGTTCCGCTTCTTCGCGGGGGCCGCCCGGACGATGTCGGGGTCCGCCGCGGGGGAATACGTCGAGGGCCACACCAGCATGATCAGGCGCGACCCGGTGGGGCCGGTGGCCGCCATCGCGCCTTGGAACTATCCACTGATGATGGCCGCTTGGAAACTCGCGGCCCCCATCGCCGCGGGATGCGCGGTCGTGCTCAAGCCGTCGGAATTGACGCCGCTCTCGACGCTTCGAGCGGCGGAACTCCTCGCCGATATCCTGCCCAAGGGCGTTTTGAACGTCGTCCACGGACGCGGGGCCTCCGTGGGCGACCGGCTGATCAACCACCCCGGCATGGAGGCGGTCTCGGTCACCGGGTCGCCCGCCACCGGCATGGCCGCGATGCGCGCGGCGGGCCGTCACATCAAGCACGTCCACCTGGAACTCGGCGGAAAGGCGCCGGTCATCGTGTTCGACGACGCCGATCTGGACGCCGTGGCGGACACGATCCGCTTCGGGTCGTTCTTCAACGCCGGCCAGGATTGCGCCCAACCGACGCGGATTCTGGCGGGGAAGGGAATCTACGAAAAACTCGCCGCGGCGGTCGAAACGCGGGTGAAGGAGATCCGCGTCGGCGCCCGGAAGGAGGAGGGCGTCGAGATGGGTCCGCTGGTTTCGGAGGAGCAACGCTCCCGCGTGGCGGCGTTCGTAGACCGCGCCCGGATCGGCTGCGAGATCGTCGCCGGCGGATCCGAGGGCGGGGGGGACGGGTTCTTCTATCGGCCGACGGTGGTCGCGAACGTCGACAACGACGCGGAGATCGCGACCTCGGAAGTGTTCGGCCCGGTCGTCACCCTGTCGCGGTTCTCGGACGCGGAGGAGGCGTTGAGGATCGCCAACGCCTCGCGATACGGGCTCGCCTCCTCGGTGTGGACGGCGGATGTGGGCCGGGCGATGGAGATGTCGTCCCGGCTGCGCTACGGCTTCACCTGGGTCAACACCCACGGAGTCGGCACTCCGGAAATGCCGTGGGCCGCGATGAAGGGGTCCGGCACGGGTTGCGACATGAGCGTCTACTCCCTCGACGCCTACACCTCGATCCGCCACGTGATGATCGCTCACTGATGCGGCTTTCGGGAAAACGGGCCGTCGTCACCGGCGGGCGCCAGGGGATCGGGCGGGCGATCGTCGACGCGTTCCTCGCCGAAGGCTGCCGCGTCGAGACCTGCGGGCGCGGGGAGCGTCCGGACGGGATCGACGGCGCCGTCGGGTGGACGAAATTGGACGTGTCGGATCCCGGGTCCGCGGGGGAATTCGCGTCGGCGGTCGGGGAAATCGACATCCTCGTCAACAACGCGGGGATTCAGGTCGAGAAAACCGTGGTCGACAGTTCCGACGCAGATTGGGATCTCGTCATGGGAGCGAACGCCCGGGGCGTGTTCAACCTCTGCCGCGCGTTCATCCCGATCATGGCGCGGGGCGGAAGCGTGATCAACCTGGGGTCGATCTCGGGCCGGGCCGCCGATCCATCGATGGCCCTCTACAACGCGTCGAAGGCTTTCGTGCATGGCCTGACCCGCTCCATCGCGGTCGACCATGGTCCGGATATCCGCTGCAACGCGATTTGCCCCGGATGGATCGAGACCGGGATGCTCGAGGCGGGGTTCGCCTTGGCCGGCGACCCGGAAGCGGCGCGGGCCGACGCGATTGCCCGCCACGCCTCGGGGCGGTTCGGCAGGCCCGGGGACATCGCCGCCATGGCCGTTTGGCTCGCCTCCGAGGAGGCGGGATTCGCGACGGGCCAATTGTTCACCGTGGATGGCGGCCTCACCGCCGCATCCCCGCTGCGCCCGGGGTTGTTTCAATGAAAGACAACGGCCATGTCGCGGTGCTGGGGGCCGGCGTGATCGGCTCCAGCTGGGCCGCGCTGTTCCTGGCCTCCGGCCGCTCGGTCGCGGTGTTCGACCCCGCGCCGGACGCTGAGGAGCGGACCCGCGCCTACATCGACCGCGCGTGGCCCGCCCTCGTGGAATTGGGCCTCGCGGAACGCGGGGATCCGACCAGGATCGCGTTTCACGCCGACGCGGCCGAAGCGGTTGGGGGCGCCGGTTTCATCCAGGAGAACGTTCCCGAACGCATCGGCATCAAGCACCGGATAATCTCGGAGACCGAACCGGCGCTTTCCGCGGACGCGATCTTCTCCAGTTCGACCTCGGGCCTCACCCGGGAGGCCATCGCGGAGGGCTTCGGGGATCCGTCGCGCTTCATCCTGGGCCATCCCTTCAATCCTCCGCATTTGATTCCCTTGGTGGAGGTCACGGCGGGGCCGGAGGTGGACGAGGAAACCGTCGCGCGGGCGCGCGGCTTCTACGAAGACGTGGGCAAGGTAACGATCCGTCTGCGCAAGGGCATGCCGGGTCACGTGGCCAACCGCCTCCAGGCCGCGGTTTGGCGCGAGGCGGTTCATCTGGTGGTCGAGGGCGTGGCGAGCGTCGAGGACGTGGACAAGGCGATGTGGGCGGGCCCTGGGTTGAGATGGGCGGCGATGGGGCCGACCATGTTGTTTCATCTGGGGGCGGGCGACGGTGGGTTGCGGGCCTTCTGCGAACACTTCCGGGACACATTCAATGATTGGTGGGACGGTCTTGGCGAGGTCCACCTGACCGACGACGTGATCGGGCGGTTGGTCGATGGGGTCGAGGCCGCGGCGGAGGGCGGGACGCCGGAGTCGCTGGGCGCGCGACGCGACGCGCTGATCGTCGCGCTCCGCAAGGCGCTCCGCGACGCGCCACCACCGCGGGCGGATGACGACCGAACCGGGTAGCGGAGAAGGAACCGGGCGCCAACGGATCCATTGGCCGCGGGCGGATGACGGCCGAACCGGGTGGCGAAGATGGAACCGGGCGCCAACGGGTCCATTGAGCCGCGGGCGGATGACGACCGAACCGGGTGGCGGAGATGGACCGGGCGCCAACGGATCCAATGGGCCGCGGGCGGATGACGACCGAACCGGGTGGCGGAGATGGAACCGGGCGCCAACGGATCCATCGAGCCGCGGCAAGGATGACGACCGAACCGGGTGGCGGAGATGGAACCGGGCGCCAACGGATCCATCGAGCCGCGGCAAGGATGACGACCGAACC
>JANQKA010000864.1 GCA_028281405.1 Hasllibacter sp.
GTCGGCGGCCCGGCGTCCGGTCGCGCCCTCGCTCCGAGCGATCAGGGCCGTGGCGTACACCAAGGCCCGGTCGCTCCGCGCCCGCAGCGCTCCGGGAGGGTATCGAGTCGGTGCCATCGGAGGGCGCTCATCAAAAATCCTCATAAAATCCGACCTCCGCGTCCCGCCGCCAGCGCTCGGGGAGTCCCCGCGGATGCCCGGAGCGGACACTGCGGCGGCGCGGCGTCCCGTCGTGCCCTCGGTCTAGGCGCCCAGGGGCGTGGCGCCCACCGATTCGAGCCTGTCCTCGTGACGTGCGCCCCAGCTCCGCCCGATCCCGATTCGACCGAGGCCGCCCGGTGGCTTCGGCATTCCTGATTCCGACATTCGCGGTCGACGCAACCGCGTGACCACTGGAAGCCGATCGTGGGGTGTTGGCGGGACTTCCCGCGACCGGCGGCGCGGAGAGCGGCCACCCCGTTCGCAATTCGCGGGAAGGAGCACGGAAGGAAGCCTTCCTCCGCGGCGGCGCGCCGCGTGGCCCACCGATTCGGAATTTCACGCGTGTTGCGGGCCCCGGGGGGCTTCCGGCGCGGCCGATCCGGCCGGAAAACAATCCGCGGCACGCCGGAGACCGATCCGGGGATCGTTAAGCCGCCGGCGCGGAGCGCTCGTTCTCAGTCATCGTCCGTTTCCGTCCCGGAATCTTCGGGCTGCTCCGCGATCCACGCGACGGAAACGACCTCCTCGCCCTCCGCGGTGTTGAACACGCGAACGCCGCCAGCCGACCTCGATCTGAAGGAGATGCCTTCGACGGGGCACCGGATCGATTGGCCAGTGGACGTGGCGAGCATGATCTGATCGTCCATCTGAACCGGGAAGCACGCCACCACCGGACCGGCGGGCAGATCCTTCTTGGTCGCCGTCACGCCGATGCCGCCGCGGTTTCGGACGGGATAGTCGTGGCTCGACGAGAGTTTGCCCGATCCCTTGGAGGTGATCGTCAGCATCAAGTCCTCCGCCGCGGACATTTCCGCGTAGCGTTCGGGGGGCAGATCCCCCATCGCGCTCTCTTCCACCTCGTCGTCGTCCGTGGGGTCGTCGGTGATTCCGGCCATCAGCCTGCGCTGCTTGAGGTAGGCGGCGCGCTCCTGCGGGGTTGCCTTGAAGTGGCGGATCACGGCCATGGACACCACGCGGTCGTCCTTCCCCAAGCGGACGCCGCGAACGCCGATCGATGCCCTGCTGACGATCACCCTCAACGCGGTCGTCGGGAATCTGATGGCGCGTCCTTTTTCCGTGACGAGGACGACATCCTCGTCATCCGAGCAGATGCGGGCGTTGATGAGCTCGACGCCGTCGGGCAGTTTCATCGCGATCTTGCCGTTGCGCCTGACGTTGGCGAAATCCGAAAGCCGGTTCCGCCGCACGTGGCCGTTGGAGGTGGCGAACACGATCCGCAAATCGTCCCACTGATCCTCTTCGCGGTCCACCGGCATGATCGCGGCGATGGAGACGCCCTGCGGGATCGGCAGGATGTTGACGATCGCCTTTCCACGCGTGGTGCGACCGCCGGCCGGCAGACGCCACGTCTTCAACTTGTAGACCATTCCGTCGGTGGTGAAGAACAGAAGCCAGGTATGGGTGTTGGCCACGAACAGCGTGGTGACCGCGTCGTCCTCCTTGAGGGATCCTCCCGAGAGCCCCTTGCCCCCGCGCTTCTGGGCGCGGAAATCCACGAGCGGGGTGCGTTTCACGTAGCCGCCCGCGGTGACCGTGACCACCATGTCCTCGCGTTCTATCAGATCCTCGTCCTCCATGTCGCCGGACCATTCGATGATTTCGGTCCGGCGCGGCACGGCGAAGCGCTCGCGGGCCTCCCGAAGCTCGTCCGCGATGATTCCCATGATCCGTTCCCGCGAAGCAAGGATGGCGAGATACTCCTTGATTTTTCCCGCGAGCTCGCCGAGCTCGTCCGTGACCTCCTTCACGCCCAACTGCGTCAGGCGTTGAAGGCGAAGGTCGAGGATAGCCCTGACCTGGACGTCCGACAGGTTGTAGGTTCCATCCTCGTTGATCGTGTGGGTCGGGTCGTCGATGAGGCGTATGTGATCGGCTATGTCCTCCGCGGGCCAGCGGCGCTCCATCAACCGCTTGCGCGCCTCCGCGGCGTCGAGGGAGGACCGTATCGTCGCCACCACCTCGTCCACGTTGGACACGGTCACGGCCAAACCGCAGAGGACGTGCGAGCGTTCCCGCGCCTTGCGGAGCTCGAATGCCGTGCGCCGCGCGACGACCTCCTCGCGGAAATCGATGAAGGCGGTCAGGAAACCGCGAAGTGTCAACTGCTCCGGGCGGCCGCCGTTCAGGGCGAGCATGTTCGCGCCGAAGCTGATCTGCAACGGGGTGAACCGGAACAGCTGGTTCAGGACCACTTCGGCCGTCGCGTCGCGCTTGAGCTCGATCACGACGCGCACGCCCGAACGGTCGGATTCGTCCTGCACGTGCGCGATGCCTTCAATCTTCTTGTCCCGCGCGGCCTCGGCGATCCTGTCGATCATCGTGGCCTTGTTGACCTGATAGGGGATCTCGTCGACGATGATCGCCCAACGGTCGCGGCGGATCTCCTCGGTGTGGGTGCGCGCGCGGACGATGATCGACCCTCGGCCCTGAAGGTACGCCTTCCGCGCCCCGGACCACCCGAGGATCAGTCCGCCCGTCGGGAAATCCGGGGCGGGCACATGCTCCATCAGGGCCTCGGACGAGAGGTCGGGGTTTTCGATGAGCGCGAGGCAGGCGTCCACGACCTCGCCCAGATTGTGGGGCGGGATGTTCGTCGCCATGCCGACGGCGATGCCGCCCGCTCCGTTGACCAGCATGTTCGGGAAGCGGGAGGGCAGGACGAGCGGCTCGCGGTCCTTGCCGTCGTAATTGTCCTGGAAGTCGACGGTGTCTTTTTCGATATCGGCGAGGATCGCGCCGGCGGACCTCGCCATGCGAACCTCGGTGTATCGCATCGCCGCCGGATTGTCGCCATCCATGGAGCCGAAGTTGCCCTGGCCGTCGAGGAGCGGCAGCGACATGGAGAATTCCTGCGCCATCCGCACGAGGGCGTCGTAGATCGCGGTGTCGCCGTGGGGGTGGTATTTGCCCATCACGTCGCCGACCGGCCGCGCGGACTTGCGGTAGGACTTGTCGTGCGTGTTCCCGGTCTCGTGCATGGCGTAGAGGATTCGCCGGTGCACGGGCTTCAGGCCGTCCCTCAGGTCCGGGATCGCCCGGCTGACGATGACGGACATGGCGTAGTCCAGATAGGACTGGCGCATCTCGTCGGCGATGTCGATGCGTGGTCCATCGTGAACGGGACGATCCGGCGGATCCTCGCCCGCGCCATCGAAGAGTTCCGGATGATCGCTCATGAATGGTCCGTCCCGTTGCCTGCCCCGTCAATGCCGGATCGACCTGTAGCGGGCCAGGATCCGGAGGGCAACCCTCCGGAGGCGCCTAGGGGCCCGGATGAGGCGCGCGCGCCCTTCGGCGAGGCTTCGGAAATCGCCGCTCCGAGGCGGGCGCGCCGTTGGTTTCCATCCCCGACCGAGCGTCCACCGCCTTCATAATGTGTCCACCCCGGGCCATGCGTCCACCCCCGGGCCAGGCGGCCGCAACGCCGGGCTATGCGGCCGCGACGCCGGGGCAACGGTCGCGACGTCGGGGCAAGACCGTCCCCCCGAACCAGGCCGCCCGATCGTCGGAAAGGAAAGGCCGAAACTGCGGCAGAGTGAGAATGCCCTTAAAACGGAAACACCTCAATCGCATACTCACTCACCTCGATCCCGCCGCTCTCCGCCGCCCGGGAAACCGCCGACCGCGACCATGCGCCTCCGGGGGCGGCGGGATCCATAACGGCGCCACGCATCGGGTCCAGTTCATCATGTGCAAGTCTCCCATATTCGCGG
>JANQKA010000872.1 GCA_028281405.1 Hasllibacter sp.
GGCGCCGGACTCTTGGCCGCGCGACTGGATTGGACCATTCCGCTCCTCGCCACCCGACTTTCCCGCCATGCGCCGACCGCTTCGCGGTCGCGGACTCCCGATTCGGAATTTCCCGTCCGCGGGATGGCGCGCCTCCCTCCAGGCGGTTCGCGGGATAGCGGGGCCAAGCCCCCGGCGGGCGCGCCGCGCGGGCGCCTTTGGAGCGGCGGTTCAGGCGCGTGTGTTCACGCGGCGTTTCCAAGGACGCGGCCGGCGACCGCGTCGAGCTTCGCCAAAAGGGCGGGGTCGCGTTTGTCGGGAGCCGTGAGAATCGCGAATTCCAAGGCGCGGTCGCAACCGTGGGGACAGGGCTCGCGGCCCGCGCCCAATATTCCCGGCAACCGCGAGACGAGCCCGCGTCCCTTGTCCGCGTTGCCCGTGAGCGTCGCGATGATTTCCGAGATGTCCACCTCGCCGTGCTGGGGATGCCAACTGTCGTAGTCGGTGATCATCGCGACCGACGCGTAGCAAAGCTCGGCCTCCCGGGCGAGTTTGGCCTCCGGCATGTTGGTCATGCCGATCACGTCGCAGCCCCAGGCCTCCCGGTACATTTTGGATTCCGCCAAGGTGGAGAATTGCGGCCCCTCCATGGCGAGATAGGTGCCGCTGCCGTGAACCGTGATTCCGGCGTCCCGCGCCGCCTCGGCGCACGCCGCGCCGAGCCGCGGACACGTCGGGTGCGCGACGGAGACGTGGGCGACGCATCCGGTCCCGAAGAATGACTTTTCGCGGGCGAAGGTCCGGTCGATGAATTGGTCGACGATGACGAAATCGCCCGGGGCCATCTCTTCGCGGAAGGAACCGCAGGCGGAGACCGAGATCACGTCCGTGACGCCCAGACGCTTGAGAGCGTCGATGTTCGCCCGGTAGGGAACCGTGGTCGGCGAGTGCGTGTGGCCGCGGCCGTGGCGGGGCAGGAAGGCCATTTTGGCGCCTCCCAGCGAACCCGTCAGGATTTCGTCGGACGGCGCGCCCCAGGGGCTGTCGACGGCTGTCCAGCGGGCGTCCTGGAGACCATCGATCTCGTAGAGCCCGGATCCGCCGATAACGCCGATCATCGTTTCGTTCATGCTGGTCTCCCGGAATTTTCCGCAATGTGCCATGTCGCGCGGCGGTGGTCCACCCCCCGTGGGGGACGGCCGTCGTAAGGCCGACGGTGGTGGATTCAATTCTTGGGAAACATTCGATGCCGCACCGGAGGCGCCGCCGCGGATGTTCGGGGCACGCGCGCGCGCCAATTCCCCACGATATGTGCCCCGGGCACACCCCCGCCCCCGAGACGGCATCCAAATGGGCGCTTTGGAGGTGATTCCATGTCCCGCGCCGCGAACCACGTCGGGTCTCCGACTTGGTCGGCATCCGAAGCATTCCTCAATTCTTCGTTGACGGGGCGGGGATCCGAATTACATCGGGAGTGGCGCGCGTCGTCGGGAGCGGAACGCGGCGCGTCGAATGTCGGATCGATGGGTGGTAGTCGATCCACCGGCGAATCACGGAGGCGGTGGGACAAGATCGATGAGTGAATATCGGAGCGGGGCGGAAACGCGCGGTCCGCGCCCCGCCAAGGGAGGGCGACAAGGCGGCCTACGCCGCCGTGGCGGGATGCGGAGGAAGGGGAATGGTCTTCCGGAGTTCCGACGCCCGATTGGAGCGCGGGTCAGGACAGCGCGGGCGCGGGAGGTAGGCGGCCGCCGACTCCGATTCGTGGATGGACGGGCACGCATCGCTCCACGCTTCCCGCGCCTGGATCTTCGGGAAGGGTGGATTCGAAATCGACCGGGTCGACGCCCCGGTGGTCCGTGTGTCTCCGGGACGACTCCGCGGCCCGCCGCCACCGATTATTGCGGAGAGGTGAACTCCACGCTTCCTTCGGGGGACTCCGGGGAATGGGCGGAGGCGACACGACCGCGGCGGGGGGATTTGGAAAGCGGCCGCACTTGGAAAGGATTTGCGCTCCAAGGGCTGGTTCGTGATCCCGGGCGATCACGTTTCCGGCCGGACTTCGACGGATGCAACGCGGCCGCATCCCCCGGGAAACCGGTTGGTGGACAGCGGCGCGCCGGCGTTAGGACGACGTTCCGGCATCGCGCTTCCGACGGCGTGGATGCGAAGGAGTCCGCTCCGATGAACGCTTCGCCGAATCGTTCCGGCTCCGCCGAG
>JANQKA010000001.1 GCA_028281405.1 Hasllibacter sp.
TGGAAACCGACGGGGACGGGGGGCCGCCGGTGCCGCGCGACGCGTTGGCCGTGCTTTCCAAGCCCAGTTTGCGGGCCGAGGAGAGATCGAGGATCCACCGCTTCAGGACGCCGTACTCCACGATGGCGGCGGTTTTCGTCCTCAGCCCTTCGGCGTCGAACGGGCGCGAGGCTCCGATCCTCTGACGGTGCGGCTCTTCGACGATCGAGTACTCCTCCGGAAGCACCATTTCGCCCATGGCGTTCATCAGCCACGACGTGCCGCGGGCCACGGCGGTTCCGCCGACCGCGGACAGGAGATGACCGATCAAGCCGCCGGAAATCCGTTCGTCGTAGAGAACCGGATAGGCACCCGTGGGCGGTTTCCGCGCGCCGGCGCGGGCAAGCGTCCTCTCGGCGGCGAGGCGCCCGACCTCTTCCGGTTCAGGCAAATCCTCCGCCCAGACCCGGCCCTCGTGGGCGTGGTCCCGCTCCATGCCGGTGCCTTCGCCGGTGATCGCGACGCACGACACCGACCGGGAGGTCCGCTCGTAGGATCCAACGAACCCGGTGGAGGTGGCGAGCACGATTCGGCGGCGCATGAAATCCGCGCCCGTCCCGTCCATGCGGCTGATTCCCGTCACGGCCAGCGCCGCGGCCTCGGCGCGGCGCGCGTCCTCCTTCAGCGATTCGGGATCCGGATCCCCGCCCGTGTCGGCCAGTTGGAGTGATTCGGCGTCGCGCGCGTCCGAAAGGTCGCCAACCTCCGCCAAGCCGGCGCAGGGATCCTCCGGCGTCTCCCGGGCCATCGCCACGGCACGCTCGGCGACCTCCTCGAGGGCCTCCGGACGAACATCCTGCGCCGCGACGGTCGCTTGGCGGCGCCCGATCAGGACACGCAGCCCAACCTCGACGCCCTCGCTGCGCTCGGCGTGCTCCAACGCGCCGCCGCGCACCTCCACGGTGAGGCTCCGTTCATCCACGGCCAGCACGTCGGCCGCGTCCGCCCCGGCCTTGGAGGCGGTTCGGAGAAGGGATCCCGCGATGTCGGAGAGGGAGCGTTCGTTCATGCGCGGGGCAGTATTCCGGCCCCGCCGGAGCCGCAAGGGGCGATGAATCCATCCCGGCCGGACGATCGCCGGAGCGCCATGCGGTTTGGTTCCAACCTTGGACATCGTGTCCCGGCGATTCGCGCGAAGTTCACCCGTGGTGTGGTTCCTGATTTGGTGCGGCTCTTCTCCCCCGGCGATTCGCACGCGGGGCACCCGGGGTGAGGATCCTGATTGGGAGCGGCTCTGCGCCCCGGCGATTCGCGCGCAAGGCACCCGGGGTGAGGTTCATGATTGGGAACGGCTCCGCGCCCCGGCGATTCGCGCGCAAGGCACCCGGGCTGAGGTTCTTGATTGGGAACGGCTCTGCGCCCCCGCGATTCGCGCGCGGGGCACCCGGGAACCGACTCGTGGGAAGCGGGCCATAACGACCAGGCGATTCGCGCGCCGGAGCAACCGCCAACTGGGCCGACGTCGAGTGGATCGCCCGGCGCGTGCGCCAAGCGTCCAAATCCCCGCGCACGTTTGCCCGGTGAAATCGCGATCGACACATCCCACATACCCAGAGTGACTCTCCCCGCGCGGGTTCCAGACTCTTGGTCCGTCGATCGTCAGGCTATCCGGTCAGGCGTGTCGCTCTCCCCGCGCGGGCTCTCGAAGCTTGCGGCGAGATCGTCAAATCGCACGGGATACGCGGACATCGCTTTCCCCGGGCGGGCGCCCGACGCTTAGGCCTCTGGTCTGGAATTTGTTCCCCCGCGGATATTCCACCCCCGAGCACCGAAGCATTTCCTTCGGAATTTCGCGCGAAAGCCTCGAGCGCGTGGCGAATTCGGCGGGCGGAACGTTGGAATTCTTCGCGTTGAGACATCGAAGTGTCCCGGTGCCGGGGTCAACGCCGATCCGATTCGGAACTTCGTGCCGCGCCACCTTCGGCTTGGAAGTCGGCCAAATTCGGGCATGGCCGCGATGCGCTCGGCGGCGCGCGATGTTCCGCGGCATGGCTTCCCAAGATGCGTTCCAGCTCCGGCTTCCCCACGGGCGACGTAAGCGAAGGCGGCCGATGCCGGCGATCCGGATAGGCAAACTCGCCGCGTGGGCCATCGACGCTCTCAACCGGGAATTCCGAACCGCCCCGATTCGGAGTATCGTTCCACACCGCCAACCGCCGGGCCCTGACAAGGCCGGGCATTGCCGCGAAGCGCGCGGCGGAGAGCGGAGTTCCACCGCTTGGAGTCCCAAGGCGCGTTCTCGCCCCGGATTCCCGGCCGATACCGAAAGGGGCGGCGCGCCGACTCCGTCGACGCGGATCGTTGGAAATCTCCACGAGGGGCGTCGACGAAATAAGGCCTCGGATTCCGCCCGATACGATTTTGAGTTCACGCCCGCCGGTCCATGGTTGGGCCTGGCCAAGGTAGGGCATCATGGCCGCGACGCCGCCGCGGCGCACGAATTCCCCAGCGTGGCGCACCACGACGACTCCCGCCCTGGATTCCCCGCGGATGCCGCAAGGAGCGGCGAGCCGATGCCGTCAACGCGGATCGTGAAATCTCCACCAGGGGCGTCGACGAAATATGGCCGCGTGTTCCGCGCCGATACAATTCGGAGTTTCGCGCCCGCCCGCTTACGGCTTGGCCCCGACAAGACTGGGATGGCGCGAAGCTCGCCGCGGAGCGCGAAATTCGCCAACATGGCGCCCAAGACAGTTCCCGCTCCCGATTCTCCGCTGATGGCGCAAGGGAAACCCGCCAAAGTCCGCGTCGTGGATTCGTGAATTTCTCCGCGTCGTGGCGTCGACGCGTTCCGGCGCGGTGAAGCCTGCGGAATGGAACGTTTGAATTCTCCGCGTCGGGAGTCGGCGAATTTCGCAGAAGGGCGGCGCCGACTCGAGTCGAAGATTCCGCGCCGCGCCGCTTTCGGCTTCGGGATCCAGGCATGGCTAGACGTTGCCGTGTCTCGCGCGGTGATTTGGGTTAGTGGGAAACGGGATGGGAATTGCCACAATTCCGACACGCAATTCGATGGGACAAAAGATATTGCGCAATGCGGAATGAATTGATCAGAGAAGGATTTCATCCAAATGTGTGACCAATGATTTCTCTTTCCGTCACTTCTCGAAATTGGCTCAAAATCGATTTTTACCTTACCGGGCAGGTGCTTCGTCGTTTGGTGTGTCGATTACCGTCGGCTGAGGCGAGATTGGTGGGCCCAACCGCCCCGTTTTCGGTCTTCAAGCGCGACAATAATTGGAGAGCGGGTCGGTTCATCCAATCAGGGTTCCGTCAATTTGTACGCGCGTATTCGACCAAGTAATGTTCCCGATGTCCGTGTTGCCCCGAATCCCGCCGATCACGCATCGAGCCGGGGACAGTTTGTCGATCACGCCGGAGACTCGTGACCTCCCTCGTCGAACCAACGCGGACCGGCAACCACGTGCGCGTTCGGGAATTTCAAAGACGCCGCCTTCGCGCGGCGGTTTGGACACCCCACTCGCTGGGAAATGGGCGAAAATTCGAGCGGCACGGATCAACGATTCTCCGCCGGAGTCGGATATTGGCATTTCTCCGGGTCAGACGAAGAAATAATCCACGCCTTCCTGCGGAGAGATATGCTCATTAAGTTCAACTTGCAGCCACCCGTCGTCGAACTCAAATCTGCAATACTCGTTCGCGAATAAATTTTTCCGAAGTAGATCGGACGGAGAGCGGCCATGGAATTCAATTACATCCTCACCGAGAACGAAGTTCGAGATATAGTTTTCAGTCGAGCCTTCGTGCACCTCGTATGTCACGGATTTTCCAAAACCCTGTTTTATCCTATTGCCCGTCCCCCCTTCAATGGCGACCCGGGATTCTTCCCTGTATAGTTCCGCCTGGTCGATGAATACTTCGTTACCCTCACCCGAAATCGTAAAATCGCCAATGGCCCTGATCGTATTGTGGTTTCCCGAAACGTTTATTTCATTTTCTCCACTTCTGTCGATAACCCAATTATTGTCTCCATCGACATCGATCATGTCGCTCCCATGATCGCCGTATAAAACGTTGCGATCGCCGGCACTGGTTATCGTGTCATCGCCGATTCCCGCGGTGATCAGATTATCGTTTCCCGCGATGGAGATCGAATTGTCCGCGTCCCCGATATGTCTCAAATTTCCATCACCACGAATTTCGAAAGCGTTGGGATTTTCGATAAAGGCGTAATGCTCACCCTGATTGATCGGATCTCCCCCAACGACTTCGACGGTCAAATTCAACCGCCCCGGAACCGAGATCACGGTGACTCCTCCGCTCCGCACGACCATGGCGTCTTCCGAAGTAAAACCACGCAGTTCGATGAAGTCATCCGCGGGATTGAAGTCGGTGATCCGGTCTTCACCCGCGACGGGATTCCGATATGTGACGAAGGTGTCTTTTCCTCCACCACCGGTAAGTACGTTGTTCGCCGAATTTCCGATGATTCTATCATCGCCTTCTCCACCCTTGGCGTTTTCGATTACCGTTCCCAAGGCGATGGAGACGTTGTGGGTCGCATAATTATGATACGTGAACTCCGTGCCCGCGACGTATTTACCCATCAATACGGATCCGTCCCGCAATTCAATTTCATAGTCAAACTCGAGATCGTGCTCCGGCTTCAACGCGGCCAAATTCGGAAAAATAACGTATTCGCGTGAGCCGGTTGATGCTCCCGGGTGGAACGCGGGGTCGTTTTTGAGCGAGACACTCGACCACACGGCGCCATTATAATTTCCCATGCCATGAATCTCCCCAACGAAAGTTTCCGCGGAAAAGGCGTACCATGCTCCGGAAAAGAGCCCCATGATGGAGCGGCCTCCGGGATTGAGATCAATCACGGAGTCGGATTCCCCCGTATGGATCAGCGTGTCTGTTCCGCCAGCATCCCAAATGCTTTGAAATGCCGGAGTTCCGCTTACGAAGGAATATTCGGTATCACCGGAATTGGTGTCCAATTCCGGAGTGTATAGGTGCTGAATGGCGGCGATATCGTATATTCCCGGTTGCGTGGGATAGT
>JANQKA010000025.1 GCA_028281405.1 Hasllibacter sp.
AAAATCGTTGCCATCGGTTCCTTCGGTCGAGAGCCGAAACGCTTTGTCTCTGAACTGCAGTTGATCAATGTTGTACGCCGTGTAGCGGGGACCGGATCCGTCCAAACTCCACGCGCCGATTCTCCATCCCTGATTCGTGGACGTTCCTGTCCAGCCCACGCTCACAAAATAATTCTCATGCCGACCGTCCAAAATCAGTGTGTCGAATCCTGAGTCCTCGGCAATTCTTCCATGATCTCCGCCGTAGATCGTAACCTGGCCACCGGTGGCCGAGGAACGAAACGTGTCGTCACCCGCCCCGCCGTGCATGTTCTCTCTTGCGAACAGTATGTCGTGGTCGCTGGTGCCGCCGGTTCCATCGGAAACGGAGGTGCCTGGCACCCTGATGTCGGTGGACTTCTCGACATGCGCGCCGCTCGCGTCGGTGGCCCGGATGAATATCTCCCGGGTTTCGGTAGCGGTCGAAGTTCCCGATATCACGCCCGCCCCGCTTACCGAAAGTCCTGTTCCTTCCAACCCCCTCGCGCTGAAGGTCAACGGACCCGTCAGATCCGGGTGCACGAACGAGGCACGCAGGTCAACGGAACCGACATGATCTCCGGGCCTTAGTATGAATTCCGGAAGCGGACGGTACACCATGATTTCAAATGTCTTCGTGATAGTGCCACCGCGACCATCGTCGACCACCACCGACGCCACGGTCACGGCCCCCTCGACCGGAGCGTTCGGCGTGCTTGCCGCCCTCGCCCAATCATCGGTGCCCCAACCTTCCCAAGGGGAAACCGCGCCCGTGACAAGTCCTGTCGCCGCGTCGAACGTCAAGCCTTGGGGAAGTCCGGTCACCCTGAATTCCAATGGATCCCCTTCTGGATCCCTGTACGCGGAGGCCACGTCAATATCGAAGAATTTACCGTCCGCCTCCAACACCCTGTCCGGTATAATGAAGAAAGTCTCATCAACCGGTTCATTGACCACGAGGGTGACGAGTTGGACAATTTCCCCGCCCCTTCCGTCCGAAACCATTATTTCGACCCTGACTAAGTCTTCCTCGCTATTCACCTGCCCACGGATCACTCCGTTGGGAGTAATCTCCAGCCCGATGCTTTGAAGCCCGTTGCTTTGAAAATTCCCCGAGGAGAACGTCAGCGGGTCTCCATCGGCATCGACGAACGCGCCGCTTATATCAATTTCGGGAATCATCGAACCGTGCTGAAGAAAAACCGGGATCGGCAGTCGCTCCGGGTCGAACACGGGCGGCGCGTTCACGGTAATGACGAAATCGTCCTCCGCGGACTCTCCGCTTCCGCCCACGTCGGTGGCGCGGATTTTGACGACCAAGTCCCCGGTTCCGGCGAAATGTGTCCCGGATAAAACGCCACTGACCGGGTCGATCTCCAGTTCGACGTTCAAATCGGCGATATCCACTTCGTTCACTGTCGCCCGGTATGTCAGGGCATCCCCGTCTTTGTCGAAGAACCTCGCGCTCGTGCCGATCGGCAGATTCCGGGCCGAACCGGTCGTCAGCATCAGGTCCGCCAACGGAGTTCCCGTCACGGCGGGATCCCGGTTCCCCAACTCAATCGTGATGGTGAAGGTCTTCGTGAACACGCCTCCCCTCCCGTCATCGACCACGACCTGAACCGTCGCGCCCCTCACGCCCATTTCCGCCACCCGGTGGGGTATTTCGCCCGTGATCAGTCCCGTCCCCGCGTTGAAGCCCAATCCGGGCGGAAGTCCGGTCACAGTGAAACGCAGAGGGTCTCCATCGGGATCGAGGAAGGCGTCGACCACGTTTATCGGACTAACTTCCAGGCCCGTCGTCGCGGTAACGTTGTCCGCCAAGGCCGCGGACGTTTCCCCGGGCTTTTCGTTCACCACGAGGGTGACGCGCCCGGTTACAATACCTCCCCTGTTGTCGGAAGCGGTCACATCAACCTCGATTTCACCCTTGATGATGACCGTGCCCCGGATGATGCCCGTGGTGGTCATGCTCAGCCCGGTGTCTTCTAGTCCCGACGCGGTGAACTCCAATACGTCCCGGTCGGAGTCCGGGAACGCCGCGCGTATATCCACATCGTCGAGTTCGCCGTATTGAACGAACAACTCCGGCAGGCGCGCCGCGTCGAACGCGGGAGGCGCGTTCGCGACTATTTTAAACACGTCATCGACGAAGCCGCCGCTGCCACCCACGTCGGTGGCCCGGATCGTGACCGTCAAATCCGCGGACCCGGAGAACATTCCCGATATCTCGCCGCTGCCCGCGTCGAACGTCAGACCGACGTTCAAGTCGGCAAGTTTCACGCCGTTCACCGTCGCCCGATAGGTCAAGTCATCACCGTCGGCGTCGGAAAATCCCGCGCCCGCATCGATAGGCAGGTTCAAGTCGGTGCCCGTCGTCAGGATCACGTCTGCGAGCGGAGTCGACACGACGGGATCCCGGTTCCCCAACTTCACCTCGATGGTGAAACTCTTCGTGAGGTTGCCTCCCCGCCCATCCTCGACCACGACATCGACCACCGCGTCCTTGTCCGCTTCCGAGTGGGGAATCTCGCCCGTGATCAGTCCCGTCCCCGCGTCAAATTTCAAACCAAGCGGAAGCCCGGTCACGGCGATCCTCAGCGGATCCCCATCGGGATCAAGGAACGCCCCGGCCACGTTTATTGGAGTCAACACGGCTCCCGTCGCCACCCTGATGTCCGCCAAACCCGATCCGATTTCCTCGGGACGCTCGTTCACCACCAAGGTGACACTCCCGGTGGCCGAACCACCCCTCCCGTCCTTGGCTGTCACATCCACATTAAAGTCATCCCCGACCTCCACGGTGCCTTGGATGACGCCCTCCGCGGTTATGATCAGCCCGGTGTTGTCTAGTCCCGACGCGGTGAATGCCAAGTTGTCCCCGTCGGAATCGTCGAACGCGGAACTCACGTCGATGGAAACGCCCGTGGCGCCGCGCTGAAGAATGTCGACCGCGGGCAGATTCGACGAATCGAACCCGGGCGCCGCGTTCGCGGTGATGATGAAATCGTCCTCGACGAAGTCGCCGCTGCCGGCAACATCGGTGGCCAGAACCGTGACCGTCAGATCCTCCGTCCCAGAGAATGTCCCCGATATCTCACCGCTGACCGCGTCGAGCGTCAGTCCGATATTCAAGTCGGCGAGATCCACGCCGTTTACCATCGCTCCGTAGGTCAGGGCATCCCCGTCGTCATCGTGGAACCCGAGGCTCGTGTAGATCGGAAGGTTCGCCCCGGTGCCTGTCGTCAGGATCACGTCCGCGAGCGGAGTATTTGACACCACGGGATCTCGGTTCCCCAGATCCACGGTGATTGTGAAACTCTTCGTGAGCCGGCCTTCCCGCCTATCGTCGACCACGACAATAACCGTCGCAATCGTGTCCGCTTCCGAGTGGGGAATCTCCCCTGTGATCAGTCCCGTTCCGTCGTTGAAACTCAAGCCGTCGGGAAGCCCGGACACGGAGATGTTCAGCGTGTCTCCATCCGGATCGAGGAACGCCCTGCCCACGTTTATCGGAGTCAACTCTAGGCCCGTCACCACACTGATGTCCGCCAAAGCATCCACCGTTTCCTCGGGCTTCTCGTTCACCACCAAGGTGACTCTCCCGGTGACCGAGCCGCCCCTCCCGTCCATCGCAGTGACATCCACCTCAAAATCGTCCCCGACCACCACCGTGCCTTGGATGACACCCTCCGCGGTAATGCTCAACCCGGTGTTTTCAAGTCCCGACGCTGTGAATCTCAAAGCGTCCCCGTCGGAATCGCTGAAAGCGTCGCTCACGTCGATGGAAATGCCCGCTTCGAGGTGCTGAAGAATTCCCACCTCGGGCAGGTTCGACGAATCGAACCCGGGAGCAGCGTTCGCGGTGATGATGAAATCGTCCTCGACGAAGCCCCCGCTGCCGGCAACTTCTGTGGCACGGACCGTGACCGTCAAATCCTCCGTCCCAGTGAATGTCCCCGATATCTCGCCGTTGGATGAGTCGAACATCAAACCGACATTCAAATCGGCGATATCCACGCCGTTCACCGTCGCACCATAGGTCAGGGCGTCCCCGTCGGCATCGAAGAACCCCGCGCCCGCATCGATCGGCAGGTTCACACCGGTTCCCGTCGTCAGTATCACGTCCGCGATCGGAGTATTTGACACCACGGGATCCCGGTTCCCCAGATCCACCGTGATGGAGAAACTTTTCCTGAACTCGCCTTCCCGTCCATCTTTAACCTCGACATTGACCGTCGCGGCCGTGTTCGCTTCAGAGTGGGGAATCTCCCCCGTGATCAATCCCGTTCCGGTGTCGAAACTCAAACCAAGCGGAAGCCCGGTCACGTCGATAATTAGCGTGTCACCATCGGGATCGCGGAACGCCCTGGCCACGTTTAATGGAGTCAACTCGAGTCCCGTCGCCACCCTGATGTCCGCCAATGCATTCGCCGTTTCCTCGGGCTTCTCGTTCACCACCAAGGTGACGCTCCCGGTGACCAAACCGCCCCTCCCGTCCATGGCGGTCACATCCACCGAAATATTATCCTTGGCCGCCACAGTGCCTCGGATGACGCCCGCTGCGGAAATGCTCAGCCCGGTATTTTCAAGTCCCGAAGCGGTGAACTCCAGAGCGTCCCCGTCGGAATCGACGAACGCGACGCTCACGTCGATATCCCCGCTCGCGGAGCCGCGCTGAAGGATTCCCGCCGCGGGCAGGAGACTCGCGTCGAATCCTGGCGCCGCGTTCGCGGTAATGATGAATTCGTCCTCGACAAAGGCACCGCTTCCGTCAACGTCGGTGGCCCTGACCGTGACCGTCAGATCTTCCGTTCCGGTGAATGTCCCCGATATCTCCCCGCTGGATGTCTCGAACGCCAGACCGACATTCATATCGGCGAGATCCACGCCGTTCACAGTCGCCCCGTAGGTCAGGACATCGCTTTCGTAATCGCGGAATCCGAGGCTCGTGTCGATCGGCAGATTCGCGCCAGTGCCCGTCGTCAGGATCACATCCGCGAGCGGAGTTCCCGACACCACGGGCTCCCGATTCCCCAGATCCACCGTGATGGTGAAACTTTTCCTGAACTCGCCTCCCCGCTCATCGTCGACCACGACATCGACCGTCTCGGCCGTGTTCGCTTCAGAGTGGGGAATCTCGCCCGTGATCAGTCCCGTCATGTCGTCGAAGTCCAAACCAAGCGGAAGCCCGTTCACAACGATTTTCAACGTGTCTCCATCGGGATCGCTGAACGCCGCGGCCACGTCTATCGGATTCAACGTGGTACGCGTTTTCACCCTGATGTCCGCCAAACCCGATCCGATTTCCACGGGACTCTCGTTCACCACGAGGGTGACGCTCCCGGTGACCGAACCTCCCTTCCCGTCCGACGCGGTCACATCCACAGAAATATTATTCCCGACCTCCACGGTGCCATGGATGACGCCCGCCGCGGTCATGCTCAACCCCGAGTTTTCAAGTCCCGACGCGGTGAATTCCAAGGTGTCCCCGTCGGAATCGACGAACGCGGAACCCACGTTGATTTGCGCGACCGCGGCACTGCGTTGCAGAATTCCAACCGTTGGCAGGTTTGCCGCATCGAAATCCGGCGCGGCGTTTGCGGTGATTACAAACTCGTCCACGGCGGAGGCTCCGGACGCGTCGGTGGCCCGAACCGTGACTGTCAAATCCTTAGAGCCGGTGAATGTCCCCGATATTTCGCCGCTTCCTGCGTCAAGCGTTAGACCGACATTCAAATCGGTGATATCCATGACTCCCAAAGTGGCGTCGTCCACAGTGGCCCGGTAGGTCAGGGCGTCTCCGTCGGCGTCGAAGAACCCCGCACCCGCGTCGATCGGCAGGTTCACCCCCGTTCCCGTCGTCAGAATTACATCCGCTAGCGGAGTTCCCGACACGACGGGAGCTAGGTTCCCATCCTCCACCGTGATTTTGAAACGCTTCGTGAACACGCCTCCCCGCCCATCTTTGACCAAGACGTCGACCGTCTCAGTCTTGTCCCTTTCCGAGTGGGGAATGTTGCCCTTGATCTGTCCCGTCACGAAGTCGAAACTCAATCCCATCGGAAGTCCAGTCACTTCGATGGTCAGTGGATCCCCATCGGGATCGCGGAACGCCCCGGCCACGTTTATCGGATTCAACGGGGAACCCGTCGCCACCCTGACGTCCGCCAAACCCGATCCGATTTCCTCGGGCCTCTCGTTCACCACGAGGGTGACGCTCCCAGTGACCGAACCGCCCCTCCCGTCGGAGGCGGTCACTTCCACCTCAATATCATCCCTGGCCGACACCGTGCCCTGGATGACGCCCGCCGCGGTCATGCTCAGCCCGGTGTTTTCAAGTCCCGACGCGGTGAATTCCAAGGCGTCCCCGTCGGAATCGACGAACGCGGAACCCACGTTGATTTGCGCGACTGCGGCACCGCGTTGAAGAATTCCAACCGTTGGCAGGTTTGCAACTTCGAAATCCGGCGCGGCGTTCGCGGTGATGACAAAATCGTCCTCGACGAAGGCGCCGCTGCCGCCCGCGTCGGTGGCCAGAACCTTCACAATTAAATCCGTGGATCCGGTGAACGTCCCCGATATAACGCCGCTGGAAGTGTCGAGCGTAAGTCCGACATTCAAATCGGCTAGATCCACGTTGTTCACCGTCGCGCGGTAGGTCAGGGCGTCCCCGTCCGCGTCGAAGAATCCGACGCTCGTGTCGATCGGCAGGTTCACACCGGTGCCAGTCGTCAGGATCACGTCCGCCAGCGGATTACCCGACACCACGGGATCCCGGTTCCCCAAATCCACCATGATGGTGAAATTTTCCGTGATCCGGCCTCCACGCCCATCGTCGACCACGACATTGACCACCACGGCCTTGCCCGCTTCCGAGTGGGGAATCTCGCCCGTGATCATTCCCGTCCCGGTGGTGAAACTCAAACCGGACGGAAGTCCACTCACGGCGATACTCAGCGGATCCATATCTGGATCGCGGAACGCCCCGGCCACGTCTATTTGAGAAATCATTTCGCCCGTCGACACCGTGACGTCCGTCAAACCCGATCCGGTTTCCTCGGGACTCTCGTTCACCACGAGGGTGACGCGCCCGGTAACCGAACCACCCCTCCCGTCCGTGGCGGTCAAATCCACCAAAATTTCATCCCTGGCCGCCACCGTGCCTCGGATGACGCCCGCCGCGGTCATGCTCAGCCCGGTGTTTTCAAGTCCCGACGCGGCGAACTCCAAAACATCCCCGTCGGAATCGCCGAACGCGACGCTCACATCGATATCCCCACTTGCGGCTCCGCGCTGAAGGATTCTCGCCGCCGGCAGGCGCCCCACGTCGAACCCGGGCGCGGCGTTCGCGATGATTTCAAACTCGTCCTCGACGGAGGCGCCACTACCGCCCGCGTCGGTGGCCCGAACCGTGACCGTCAAATCATCTGCCCCGGTGAACGTCCCCGATATCGCGCCGCTGACCGCGTCGAGCGTCAGCCCGACGTTCAATCTGGCGAGATCCACGCCGTTCACCGAAGCCTGGTAGGTCAGTGCATCCCCGTCAGCGTCGAAGAACCCCGCTCCCGCGTTGATCGGCAGGTTCGCCCCGGTGCCCGTAGTCAGAATCACGTCCCGTAGCGGAGTTCCCGACACGACGGGATCCCGGTTCCCCTGATCCACCGTGATGGTGAAACTCTCCGTGATCCTGCCTCCCCGCCCATCGTCGACCACGACATCGACCACCACGGCCTTGTTCGCTTCCGAGTGAGGAATCTCGCCAGTGATCATTCCCGTCACGGAGTCGAAATCCAAACCGGACGGAAGTCCGGTAACGGCGATTCTCAGCGTATCCCCATCGGGATCGCTGAACGCCGCGGCCACGTTTATTGGATTGAACGTGATACCCGTCGTCGCCATGACGTCCGCCAAGCCCGCCCCGGTCACCTCGGGCTTCTCGTTCACCTCGAGGGTGATACGACCGGTGACGGAACCACCCCTCCCGTCCGAAGCGGTCACACCCACCGAAATATCATCCCTAGCCACCACCGTGCCTTGAATGACGCCCGCCCCGGTCATGCTCAGCCCGGTGTTTTCAAGTCCCGAAGCGGTGAATGTCAAAGCGTCCCGATCGGAATCGGCGAAGGCCGCGCTCACGTCCACGTCCCGGGCGACGCCGTGCTGAACGATGATCGGATTTCCAAGTCTCCCCGCATCGAATCCGGGCGCCGCGTTCGCGTCGATGACGAATACGTCTTCGGCGAAGGCGCCGCTGCCGTCCGCGTCGGTGGCCCGAACCGTGACCGTCAGGTCCGCCGACCCGGTGAACTTCCCCGATATCGAGCCGCTGTCCGCGTCGATCGACAGTCCGATGTTTAAATCGGCGAGATTCAAGCCATTCGCCGTCGCCCGGTAGGTAAGGGCGTCCCCGTCGGCGTCGAAGAATCCCGCGCCCGCGTCGACCGGCAAGTTCGCGCCGGTGCCCGTCGTCAGGATCACGTCCGCAAGCGGTGTTCCCGACAAGACTGGATCCCGGTTTCCCTGATCAACCGTGATGGTGAAACTCTTCGTGAACCGCCCTTCCCGCCCATCGTCGACCACGACATCGACCGTTTTGACCGTGTTCGCTTCCGAGTGGGGAACGACGCCGGTGATCAGTTCCGTCCCGGCGTCGAATCTCAATCCGGACGGTAGTCCGGACACGGTGATGCTCAGCGGATCCCCATCGGGGTCGCGAAACGCCGCCGCCACGTTTATCGGATTCAATGTGACACCCGTCGCCACCCTGACGTCCGTCAGCCCCGATCCGGTTTCCTCGGGCCCCTCGTTCACCACCAGTTTGACGCGCCCGGTGACCGAACCTCCCCTCCCGTCCGAGGCGGTCACATCAACTTCAAAGTCATTCCTCGCCACCACCGTTCCCTGGATGACGCCCGCATTGGTCATGCTCAGCCCGGTGTTTTCAAGCCCCGAAGCGGTGAACTCCAAAGCGTCCCCGTCGGAATCTACGAACGCGTGACTCACGTCGATTGGCGCGACCGCGGAACCGCGTTGAAGAATTCCAACCGTTGGCAGGTTTGCCGCTTCGAAATCGGGCGCGGCGTTCGCGGTGATTTCAAACTGGTCCTCGACGAAGGCGCCGCTGCCGTCCACGTCGGTGGCCCGGACCTTAACGATCAAATCCGCGGATCCGGTGAACGTCCCCGATATAACGCCGCTGGAAGTGTCGAGCGTCAGTCCGACATTCAAATCGGCCAGATCCACGTCGTTCACCGTCGCGCGGTAGGTCAGGGCGTCACCGTCGACGTCGAAGAACCCGACGCTCGTGTCTATCGGCGGATTCACGTCGGCGCCCATCGTCAGGGTCACGTCTGCGAGCGGAGTGGACGACACCTCTGGATCCCGGTTCCCCAACTCCACCGTTATGGTGAAACTCTCCGTGATCCGTCCTCCCCGTCCATCGTCGACCACGACATCGACAAACGTGGCCGTGTTCGCCGCCCAGTGGGGAATCTCGCCGGTGATCAGTTTCGTCACGGCATCGTAACCCAATCCGGCCGGAAGTCCGGTCACGCCGATGCTCAGCGGATCCCCATCGGGATCGCGGAACGCCGCGTCCAAATCGATTGGATTGATCGTGACGCCCGTCTCCACCCCGACGTCCGCCAGCCCCGACCCGGCTTCCTCGGGACTCTCGTTCACCACCAGGGTGACGCGCCCGGTGACCGAACCGCCCCTCCCGTCCGAAGCGGTCACATCCACCGATATATCATCCCCGGCCGCCACCGTGCCCCGGATGACGCCCGCCGCGGTAATGCTCAGCCCTGTGTATTCAAGTCCCGACGCGGTGAACTCCAAAGCGTCCCCGTCGGAATCGCCGAACGCGGCGCTCACGTCGATATCCCCGCTCGCTGCGCCGCTCTGAAGAATTCCCGCCGCGGGCAGGTTCGACGAATCGAATCCGGGCGCCGCGTTCGCGGTGATGACGAAATCGTCCTCTACGAATGCTCCGCTGCCCGACACGTCGGTGGCCCGAATCACGACCGTCAAATCATCCACCCCGGTGAACGTCCCCGAAATCGCGCCGCTGACCGCGTCGAGCGTCAGCCCGACGTTCATATCGGCGAGATCCACGCCATTCACCGTCGCACGATGGGTGAGCGCGTCCCCGTCCGCGTCGAAGAACCCCGCGCCCGCGTCGATCGGCAGGTTCGCCCCGGTGCCCGTCGTCAGAATCACGTCCCGTAGCGGAGTTCCCGACAACACGGGATCCCGGTTCCCCAACTCCGCCATGATGGTGAAATTCTTCGTGAACTCGCCTCCCCGCCCATCGGTCACCAAGACGACGACCATCGCGGATTGTCCCGCATCCGAGTGGGGAATCCCGCCCGTGATCAGTCCCGACCCGGCATCGAAACCCAAACCGGACGGAAGTCCGTTCACGGCGATGCTCAGCGGATCCCCATCGGGATCGCGGAACGCCGCGGCCACGATTATTGGAGTTATGGTCACGCCCGTAGCCACCCTGACGTCCGCCAAACCCGCCCCGGTTTCCTCGGGCCCCTCGTTCACCACGAGGATGACGCGCCCGGTGACGGAACCGCCCCTCCCGTCGGAGGCGGTCACATCCACCGAAATGTCGTCCCTGGCCTCCACCGCGCCCCGAATGACGCCCGCAGCGGTCATGCCCAGCCCGGTGTTTTCAAGTCCCGACGCGGTGAACTCCAATGCGTCCCCGTCGGGATCGGCGAAGGCGGCGCTCACGTCCACATCCCGGGCGACGCCGTGCTGAAGTATGATCGGATTTCCTAGATTCGCCGCCGTGAACGCGGGGGCGGTGTTCGGCTTGATCACGAACGAATCTTCGGCGCGCACGTTGTCGGCTTCGGCGCTGGTGGCCCGGACCGTGACGGTCACCGCCTCCGTCCCGGTGAACACTCCCGAAATCAAGCCGCTTTCCGCGTCGATCGTCAGTCCGACGCCCGCCGAGGAGAGGCTCCCGGCGCCCACCGACGCTCCGAAGATCAAAGCGCCCCCGCCCGGGTGCGCGAACCCGTCGGCCGCCTCGACGAGGATTGAATTCACCCCGGTCGTCAGGATCACGTCGGACAGCGGGGTATCCGACACCCGGGGAAGATCGTCCGCGTCGACCGTCCGGTCCAGGAACCTGATTATCTCGATGCCGTACAGCGTGTCCCGGCCCCCGTTCCCCTCGTTGTCGTCCACGACGATCCGAACGACGCGCTCTCCGCTC
>JANQKA010000033.1 GCA_028281405.1 Hasllibacter sp.
TTGTCGCGCGGGAATTGGATGTTCGTGTCGCCGGACAGAGCCACGGCGACTCGTGGACGATCGAGCGCGGGTGCGGGTTCTTCGTGGTCACCATGGGGAACCCGTCGGACAGGCGGTGGCGGCTCCGAGGCCCGGGTTGAGGTCAAAGAGAGAACATTGTCCGGTCGCGAATGCGAGTAAAATAGGGGGCATGTCAAACTCTTCCAGCCCGGTCTCCCAACGATGTCGCCAGGCGCGGGCCCCGGGGCGGCGGCCCGTCCCGAGGTTTCGTTGAGGGCTTGCTTGTGCCTGGTACATCGTGCAGTAGGGTGGGGCTTTCGCCGTCGGCCATGCCCGCGCGGGAGACGCTCCATGACCAAAGAGGGAGGTTCGACATGAACAGGAAGAATTCAAAGCGGCGCGGACGGCGGACGACCAAGGGTGGCGTGTGGTGGACCGTCGATGACAACGGGTTGTACGTGGAGAATTCCTGGGTGGAATTGAAGGAATCACAGGATTCCTTGGGCGGTCCCGACGCATTGGGCGGACGGAAATCCATCGGCGCGAACATTCCGACCCGCTGGATTCCGTTGCCCCCCACTCCGGAGGATGAGGAGTGGGAAAAGGCGATGACGCTTCCGTCCGCCGAAATCGCCGACGAGGATGAATTCGACCACGGGATTGGGATCACGTTTTTCTACGACCCCGACAGCATGGATATCCCTGACAGCGCGAGACCGGCCGAAAACGCCACGGTCAATTTGAATTTGGAGGCGGTGCAGGCCGAAAGCGGCCTGTTTCTTGAAACCGTGTTCAGGTTCTCTCCGTATTCTCACATCAAGGTGCATGGTGGTGCTTGCTATCCAAAGACGCCAACCGTCGGGCCACTCTATCCCTATGTGTTCTTCAATCCAAGGGACGCGGTCGCCGCCTTGAGGGATATGACCTCGGGCAGGGGGAGTCATGTCTTGGAGAAACGGACCCTGTCCGCCCTTGATGAAATGATAAATCAAGTCGCGAACGAGGGGCGCGGTGATGTATTCCTGAAGGAGGGGCACTGTTACAATACGCTTTTCAAGTCCCAAAGCGGTGATCCGCTTGGAATGGCCTTGTCGAATTCCGTCATGTCAATGCGGTTCGCGGAATTTTTCCTGGTCAAATGCGGGTTGTTTTTGGACAAGTATAATTTCGCGCTGGAAATTTTTGATCCGACGGTTCAAATCCACTATCCCATCGCCATTTCCAACGACAAGGCATTCAAGGCTCTAATCAAAATGGATTATAGGAAAAGCAAAATTCGCGGAGTTATTTGGAAGGGGGATGTCGTTCTCGCCATCCGTGGTGATTCCATCGGTGAGTTTGTCACCGATATCGGGAATAAATGGATCACGAGGTTCCCGGCGAAGTATTTGTCCGTGATACTTGAAGAGATGGAACAATTCCGGACTTAGATTTGATGATGCTCGTTTGGGTTGCGACGCTCCGAAAGATTGATTTCGTTTCCTGTTTCCGGATTTTCCCGACTTGCTCCGGGATGGCGGGAAAGGGCGCGCGGGGTCGGCCGGACGAAGGCGGGGTCGATGGGTGGGCGGAGGATAAGGTGAGTCGCCGATTCGTCGGGTGATTCGCGGTTGGTTCGCCTCGTCAACTTGGATTTCGCTCCGAGGCGCCGCCATTTGGAGAATTGCGATGCTGGCCGCCTTTGAAGCGTCCCGCACGATGTGGCGCCGTTAATCTCACCCTCGAGGGGAAGGAATTCAATGCCTTGGCCCGCGCGGGTATGGCGTTCGGACGCGTCGCGTCGGTGAAGGCCATCATCCAGGCCCTTGGCCCGTGCGGGTAAGGCGTTCGGCATGATCATGTGGTCGAATGAAGCGCGCGCGAAGGTGGGTGGTTCGGAGAGGGATGACGGGATGGGCGGCAAAGCGAATCGGTCGCGTCTCGTCGGGAGGATGGTCGCGGCTGTCCGGGCGGGCCTTCGCCTGGAGGATGTGGCGGTGGATTTGGGGATTTCGGCGAGCGCCTTATGGACGCGGGCGAAGAATCCGGGCGTGACGTGCAAGCCCAAGGGGTTCGGTCACGGAACAGGTTGCCTGATACGGGCCTGATGGGATTCGTCGCGGCCGGAAGCCCGCCGCGGAGACGGGCTTGAAGGTCGGGACGGTGCGCCGGCGGGCCGACCGGCTTGGCGTCCAATTTGAACGGGAGGCGGGCCGGGGCGGGGCCGATCC
>JANQKA010000036.1 GCA_028281405.1 Hasllibacter sp.
GTCCATGCGGAGGATGGAGAAGGTGACGGGGCGGTCGGACGACATGATCATCCTCCGCGGCGTCAACGTGTTTCCGACGCAGATCGAGGAGCAGCTGCTGGCGACGAAGGGCCTCGCCCCGCATTTCCAGATCGAGTTGGAGAGGTCGGGGCCGATGGACAGGATGACCGTCCATGTGGAGCCGGTTCCGGACCGGGCTTCCGAGGGGTCCGAGCTCGGCTCGGCCTTGGCGCGCCGGATCAAGGACGTCGTCGGCGTGGGTTGCGAGGTCGCGGTGGCCGAGCCGGGCGGAATCGAGCGCAGCCAGGGCAAGGCGCGGCGGGTGGTCGACAAGCGGCCGAAGGAATGAGGCTGAAGTGCGTTTCATCCGGAACCGGGTCGCCGCCTGGCCGAATGGCGGAGTTTCGAGTCGTTCGGCGCGATCCGGCGAAGCGGAGGGATGGAACGCGCCGGGCGCCGGGCGGCGGCCCGGTGGTTCCGCCGCTCGGACGGTTTAATTTTGGGCGTCGCCCTACGGGAGCCGGATGTCGGGGAACACCGGTGGAGCGTGGGCGGTTTTGGTCGAATCGGTTGCGCAAGCCGCGCGGACCCCGACGCGAATCGCCGGGGAACGCGGGCACCATCGTCGGCCGATGTCGTGTCCACACCCAGGTCGCCGGCTCTCCGGAGTCCAACGGAACCGGGAATCGCGGCCATCCGGTTGGCGCGGCGCGGGTCGTCGTCGGCCGAATCGGAAACCGATTCGCCGTCACCCAATGGTGGTGGGATAAGACGGTGCGCAACGCCGTTCAGAACATTGGGAGGAATAAATGAACCGCAGAACCCTGATCACGCTCGCCGCGGGCGTCGCGGCCTGGGCCGCCGTGGCCGGAACCGCCGCCGCGCAGGAGGTGACGCTCAAGCTTCACCAGTTCCTGCCCGCGCAGGCCAACGTGCCAAAACTCGTGCTCGACGCGTGGGCCGACAATGTCGAGAAATCCTCGGGCGGCCGCATCGAGGTCGAACGCTATCCGTCAATGCAGCTCGGCGGCACGCCGCCGCAGCTGATCGACCAGGCGATCGACGGCGTCGCCGACGTCGTCTGGACGGTGGTGGGGTACACTCCCGGCCGCTTTCCGCGGACGGAGGTGTTCGAATTGCCCTTCATGATGACCAACGGCGACGCCCGCGCCGCCTCCCGCGCCTACTGGGAGATGTTCGAAGAGCACATGAGGGACACCGAATTCGCCGACGTGAAGATCCTCGCGACCTGGGTTCACGGCCCGGGCATGTTCCACACCGCCGATCCGGTCGAGACCCCGGACGATCTGGAGGGCATGAAGATCCGCGGCGGTTCCCGACTCGTGAACAGCCTCCTGACCAAGGTCGGCGCGACCCCGGTGGGCATGCCCGTCCCTGCGGTGACCGAGGCGCTGTCCAAGGGGGTCATCGACGGCACCACGATCCCGTGGGAGGTCACCCCGGCCCTGAAGGTTCCCGACCTCGTCGAGAACCACACCGAATTCGACGGCACCGCCCTCTACACGCTGACCTTCGTCCTGGCGATGAACCAGGAGAAGTACGACGGTCTGCCGGACGATCTGAAGGCGGCGGTCGACGGGAATTCCGGTCTGTGGTTTTCGATATTCGCCGGCGGCACGCAGGCCGACGCCGACGGCCCGGCGCGCGAGGTCGCGGTCGAAAACGGCAACAACATCGTCACGGTTTCCGGCGCCGAACTCGACGCCTGGCGCGAAGCGGTTCAACCGATCTACGACGAGTGGGTGGCGGACATGAGGTCGAAGGGCATCGACGGCCAGGCGCTGATCGACGAGGCCCGCGCCAAGATCGACCGCTACTCCATCGGCGGTTGACCGGCGGTTGGCCGGATCGGGCCGCCCGGCCCGGTCCGGCGCCGCCGGGGACGCGCTCATGCGGGATTGGATGCTGAGGCTGGCGCGCGGAATGGCGATGCTCGGGGGGACCGTGCTGTCGTTCCTGATCCTGCTGACCTGCCTGTCGGTGGCCGGGCGCCTGATGAACGGCTGGTTCCACGGCGACCTGATCCAAGGGCTGGCCCCCGGCCTGTCCGAATTCATGCTCCGGACCGTCGGCGTCGGCCCCATCGACGGAGACTTCGAGATCGTGGAGGCGGGCGTCGCCTTCGCGATCTTCGCCTTCTTCCCGCTGTGCCAGATCACCGCCGGGCACGCGACGGTCGACATCCTCGCCGCGCGGATTCCGCCGCGCGCGGCGCGCTGGCTGCAGGCGGCGATCGACGCCGTGTTCGCCGCCGTCCTGATCCTGATCGCGGCGCAGCTTCTGTCCGGCGCTTTGTCGAAGCGCGGCTACGGGGAAACCTCGCTGCTTCTCCAATATCCCGTCTGGTGGGGATTCGCGGCCTGCTTCGCCGGGGCCGCCTGCGCCTCCCTCGCCGCTGTCCACGTCGCCGTCATACGGATGATCGAGGCGGCGACGGGCCGCGCGATCCTGTCCGAAGGTCCGGAGTCCGAGCGTTGACCCCCATCGAAATCGGCCTGTCGTCCTTTCCGGCGCTGCTCGTCCTGATCTTTCTGCGCGTGCCAATCGGACTCGCGATGTTCCTCGTCGGGCTGGCGGGCACCGTGCTGCTCACCGGCGGGTGGACGATCCCCTTGGCGCGTCTGAAAACCGAGACCTACACGACGTTTTCGTCCTACTCGCTGTCCATCGTGCCGATGTTTCTCCTGATGGGGCATTTCGCCACGCTGGGCGGCATGAGCCAGGCCCTGTTCAGGGCCGCGGAGGGTTTCCTCGGGCACAGGAAGGGGGGCGTGGCGATGGCGGCCATAGGAGCCTGCGCGGGCTTCGGCGCGATCTGCGGGTCGTCGCTGGCCACGGCCGCCACGATGTCCCGGGTCGCCCTGCCCGAGCTGAAGCGGTACGGCTATTCCGGCGGATTCTCCACGGCCACGCTGGCCGCCGGCGGAACGCTCGGCATCTTGATTCCGCCGTCGGTTGTTCTCGTGATCTACGCGATCCTCACGGAACAGAACATCGCCAAACTGTTTCTCGCCGCGTTCGTTCCCGGAGTGTTGGCCGCCGTTGGCTACATGATCGCCGTGCGTGTCCACGTGCGCCTGAATCCGGACGGGTCCGGGGTGGTGGAACGGGTGCCTTGGGGTCCGCGTCTGCGGCGGTTGGCGGCGGTTTGGCCGGTGTTGCTGGTGTTCGGCCTCGTGGTGGGCGGCATCTACGCGGGCTGGTTCACGCCGACCGAGGCGGCGGCCATCGGAGCGCTCGGCACGGCGGCGATCGCCTTCGCGAACGGCGGGCTGACGCCCGCGGGGCTGCGGGAGAGTTTCTTCTCGACCGCGCGCTCGACCGCCATGATCTTCTTCATCGTGCTGGGGGCGGCGTTCTACAACGGCTTCCTCGCGCTCACTCAGGTTCCGCAGGAAATCTCGGCCTGGGTCGTGGAGCAGGGGTATTCTCCGCACACCGTCCTGATCATCATCCTCGTGTTCTATCTGATCCTCGGCTGCTTCATGGATTCCCTTTCCATGATCCTGCTCACCATTCCGATTTTCTTTCCGGTGGTGGCGAATCTCGATTTCGGGCTGACCTCGTTCACCGAGCTCCAGCACGGGGCGGCGCTGGAGGCGCTCCGGGGCGGGGTCGAGGGATTGGCCGCCGATGTCGAACGGGAAATCCGCGCGGCCATCGCGGCGGGGGAGGAATTGACCCGGGATCAGATGCGCGCGCTCGACGCCCGCATGACGAGGGGCATGGCCGAACGCGCAGCGCTGGAGATGACGGCGATCTGGTTCGGCATTCTGGTGCTGATCGTGGTGGAGGTTGGATTGATCACGCCACCGGTGGGCTTGAATCTCTTCGTGATCAACGCAATGGACCGCGGAACGCCGATGATCGAGACCTACAGGGCCGTGCTCTACTACGTTGCGTCCGATCTGCTGCGCGTGGCGCTACTCGTGGCGTTTCCGTCGATCACCCTGTTCCTTCTGATTTGAGGAATCGCGAAGGGGCCGATTTGTCGGCCCGCGCCGGGAGTGGGCGGTTCACGTTTCCGGGCGGGGCTGGCCGGATCGACCGTTGCGCGGTGGATTCGGATCGAACCATGATTCGAATCCGCACGTGCGGGATTCCCGGCCCCCGACTCCGGGGATGCGCGCTCCGATATCCTGGCCCATCGGCCACGGCCATGGGATTATCGCCGGACGTTGGGTCGGCGCGTCACGTTGTTCCCCATTTGATGAAGTCCCCAAAAGGTGGCACCATGAAGCCGGTGGGTCGCGGCGCTCCTTGGCGGCGCGCGTCGGGACGCTTCGCGGCGCGGTGGAGCGCCCGGGCGGCCTTCCTTCAAACCCCGTTCCATCCCATCGGATGGAACACGAAAGGCGGCGAAGATGGAAATCAAGGGAACCACGGCTCTCGTGACCGGCGGCGCGTCGGGCCTGGGCGCGGCGACCGCGCGGGAACTGACGAGGCGCGGGGCGAAGGTGGCGATCCTCGACCTGTCATACGACAAAGGGGAGGCCCTGGCCTCGGAAATCGACGGCCTTTACATCAACGCGGACGTGAGCTCGGAGTCTGAGGTGGCCGCCGCGGTCGACCGGGTCGTCGCGGAATTGGGAGCGGCCCGGATCGCGGTCAATTGCGCGGGCATCGGTCCCGCCGCCCGCGTCGTGGGACGGGAGGGCGAGTTGTCCATCGACCTGTTCCGAAGGACGATCGCGGTGAATCTCACCGGCACCTACAATGTGATTTCCCACGCGGCCCGCGCAATGAGGGAACTCGAGCCGACCGCGACGGACGAGCGCGGGGTCGTCGTCAGCACCGCTTCGATCGCGTGGCAGGACGGACAATACGGGCAGGCGGCCTACGCCGCGTCCAAAGGGGGAATCGCCTCGATGATGCTGCCGATCGCGCGGGAATTCGCGCGTTCCGGAATCCGCTGCGCGGCGATCGCGCCGGGGCTTTTCCACACGCCGATGATGGAGGGCCTGCCGGACGACGTCACGGAGAAAATCGTCTCGCAGGTCCCGTTCCCCGCCCGGTTGGGCGCGCCGGAGGAATTCGGGACGATGGTCGCGCAAATCGTGGAGAACCCCTATCTCAACGGAACCACGGTCCGCCTCGACGGGGCGGCGCGGCTGCCACCGCGGTAGGAGCCATCCGATGGTGTCCGCGCACAAGCCGCACGACGTGATCGCGGAGGAGCGGCCGGACGGCTCCATGATCCTGCGCTCAGCCCACGGAATGGAGGCCCCCGCGGCGCGGACGCTCGATTGGCTCGACCGGTGGGCGGAGGAGACACCCCGCTCGGTTTTCCTGGCCGAACGCTCGGGGCCGGGATGGCGGGAACTGCGCTACCGCGAGGCCCGCGACCGGGCCCGGGCCGTCGCCGGATCCCTTCTCGACCGTGGAATCGGGCCGGACCGCCCCGTCATGGTGATCTCGGGCAATGGCGTCGACCACGGAATCCTCTCGCTCGCCTCGCAGATGATCGGCGCTCCGGTGGTTCCGGTGGCGGAACAATACGCGCTCGTCCCCGAAGCCCGTAAACATCTGGACGATATCGGGGCGCGGGTCGAACCGGGCCTCGTGTTCGCGGACGACGGGGAGAAATTCGGCCCGGCCCTCGAGCGCGCGGTGTTCGACGGCGCGGAGAAGGCGGCGTCGATCCGCGCCGGGAATTGGACGACGTTCGAATCCCTGGAGGCCGGGGGCGGAGATATCTCCTCGGCGGCAGACCGGGTCGGCCCCCGCACGGTCGCGAAAATTCTGTTCACCTCGGGGTCGACCTCCAAGCCGAAGGGCGTGCTCACGACGCATGGGATGATGTGCGCGAATCAGGAGCAGGTCGCGGCGGTCCTTCCTTTCCTCGCGGCCCGGCCTCCCGTGATCGTCGACTGGCTGCCGTGGAACCATGTGTTCGGTTCGTCCTTCAACATGAATCTGATCCTCCGCCACGGCGGCGGGATGCGCATCGACGCCGGCAAGCCGACGAAGCCGCTGATCGGCGCCACCCTGGAGAATCTGCGCATGGTGTCCGGGACGCTGGCGTTCAACGTTCCCGCCGGTTTCGCCATGCTGCGCGACGCGATGCGGGACGACGCCAAATTGCGCGAAGTCTACTTCCGCGACCTCGACATGGTGATGTACGCGGGGGCCTCCCTGCCCGGCGACGTGTTCGACGACCTTCTGGAGATGGCCCGGGAGGTGAAGGGGGAGGAGCCGCTGGTGACATCGTCCTGGGGCCTGACGGAAACGGCGCCCGCGCATCTTCTTCAGCACGAGCCACCCGACGGCTCCGGGCGCGTGGGGGTTCCCCTGCCCGGGGCGGAATTGAAACTCGTGCCGGTTGATGGGGACAACCGCTGGGAGGCGTTCGCGCGGGGTCCGAACGTGTTCGGGGGCTATCACCGGGATCCCGACGGGACGGCCGGGGCGTTCGACGCCGGGGGATGGTTCCGCTCGGGCGACGCGATGCGCCTCGTCGACCCGGCGGATCCTTCGCGCGGCCTGGCTTTCGATGGCCGCCTCGGGGAGGAATTCAAACTCGCGTCGGGCGTCTGGGTCCGGGCGGCGGCCTTGCGGCTTGACCTGCTGAGACGCCTGGGAGGGCTGGCGGCGGACGTGGTGATCTGCGGCGCGGACCGGGCCGAGATCGGGCTGCTTGTTTTCCCCGGGCCCGAGGCCGGTTCGACGCGGGCGGACGACCGAGGCGGAATCCTGGTCGGCGTGGATCTGGAGGCCGCCGTCGCGGATTCCTTGGCGGGCCAAACCGGAGGGCCGTCGCGGCGCGCCGCCCGCGCCCTTGTGATGGCCGCCCCGCCCTCGATGGCGGAAGGGGAGATCACGGCGAAGGGAAACCTCAATTTCGGGAAGGTGCGGAGCCTGCGCGCCGAAATCGTGGAGCGCCTCTACGCGGGCGGCCCCGGGGTTGTCGAGCTTTGA